>ONAG01000010.1 GCA_900315745.1 uncultured Prevotellaceae bacterium | reverse complement strand
ATAAATCGCTCTCGCTCGGCACATTGAAAGCAAGCTTTCATATGCTCTCGCTTATTCGCGATTTTCAGGTTGCAAGTAAGCCCCTATATTTTAGAACATCGTTGGATTGCTTGCTAAAGAAGGCTTTTCGCACTATTGCGCAAAGGTTTTAGCGGACACCAATAATTTGCATTACAATAACCACTTCAAGCAGAAACGTCATGGACGAAACGAGAGAAAGATACATCAATCTTTACACCGACTTCGGCTTCAAACGGTTGTTTGGCACAGAGATGAACAAGGATTTGCTTATCAGCTTTCTCAACGCTCAGGAATTGCGAGACTATGAGGAGAGTATAAAAGTCTATAGAGACCTCTTTAATGTTGTAAACACGGCGGAAAAGAAGGGCGAAGCCGAGGGACTTGCAGAAGGCAAGGCAGAGGGCATTCTTGAAAACCAGAAAGAGAACGCCCGCAAAATGTTGTCAGACGGAATGGATATCGGCCTGATTTCAAAATACACTGGACACGACATGGAAGAGATTTTGCATCTTGAACCTTGAAGATTTTTTCTTTAAGAAATAGTTTGAATTTTCCATTTTTTCATACTATATTTGCAAAGTCTTATGCCGCCTCACTCCCAAATGGCAGATGAGGTGGTGTAGGCACTACATAACATGAAAGCGTCATTGATGCTTTGTTTTTGGTCTGTCGAAACGTAGGAAATTTCGAATGCAAGACAAGGGCAAAGTCGGAAGTGAATGCTACGGGTATGCTATCACTGTATCCCCGATGTGTGCCATGAGGTTATGTCATATCCTCACGCACACTTTTCAGGATAGGTGCATCATACGCACGTTGGTGTTGCTCTGACTCGTCTTCTTATTAAGGTTTCCTTCGACCTCGAACACGGACGGGCGGATGTGGATACCCGCGTTTTTTGTCATGTGGTCGGAAAACACGTTTCAAACCAGACCTCGTAGGGTGTCCAAGGCCCTCATGCAACAAGTATTATTTACATTAACCAAATATTCAACTATGAAAAAAAGAATTAAATCTTTATTAGCGATTGCCGTATGGACATTCTTTTGCATAAGCGCAAATGCCCAAGGTGTGCAGGTGGCAACCCTGCAGCACGGTGAAAACATGAAAGCTTATTACGGTTCAGGTAGTTTCGTAAAAGCACTGGAAGATGCTGTCGATGGGGATGTCATCTCACTGTCAAGCGGTATCTTTGATGTTCCTAACGATGAAATTTCCAAAAGAATAACCATCCAAGGTGCAGGATATGTGCAGAAGGAGACGACCGGCAGGAATGCCACCTATTTGACAGGCTTAACTTTTGGTGAAATACCAGACTCCGACATTCCTATCATAATAGAGGGCGTTTCGTTAACCAGCATATCTTTGGCATCGGTTTCCAATGTCGTAGTCAGGAAGGTTTCCGTCCTTAATTACTCAAACCCCGACAATCCTGACGATCCATTGCAAAATGTAATGTTGGAACATTGCAGGATAGGAACACTATACGATGGTGCAAACTTAGTGTCAAACTCCATGATAGGAAAAACATGGTCTGCCATTCGAGGCACTCAGTTCAGCAACTGTTTCTTCGCAGAGGGTAGCTTTTATGAATCATCTCTTACGAATTGCGTAATAGCTTGGTACGGACAAATTGTAGATTGTCTTTTGGTGAACACAGTTGTTGCTGACATGGACTATTGGACGAAAATTGATGAAAACAACCATTTGGACAATGCTTATATCATTACACAAGAAGAAATTGCTGCAATGTTTCAACAAGGCATTGACTGGGATGAGTTGAACGATTATCGGCTGACTGACGCTGCTGCCGCCAAATACACTGGCACTGACGGCAAACAAGTAGGTGTCTATGGTGGCTCGCGTCCTTTCACCGATGTGCCAGGCAATCCGCAGATTGTATATCATTACGTGGCTCCTGAAACGAACGCAGAGGGTAAACTGCCGGTTAAATTCATCATCGAGGCTCAAAAATAACGACTATGAGGAAATTGAAATACCTATTGTTCTTCATGTCGTTGCTTGCCGTCCTTCAGTCATGGGGACAGCAGACTTTCAAATACGAATATTGGATAGACAACGAAGTAGAAAAGAAAGTTGCAGCGACAACCGATGGAGAAGTGAGCCTTTCCATTGATGTCTCCAAATTGGAAACGGGATTGCATTCTTTCACTATCCGTGCTCAAGACAGCGACGGCAGTTGGTCTGCTCCATTCGCCATGTACTTCTTCCACGCCAATCGCTTTGCCGAACAAAACCACATTGTGTGT
Organism: uncultured Prevotellaceae bacterium; assembly: GCA_900315745.1. Classification (GTDB taxonomy): domain Bacteria; phylum Bacteroidota; class Bacteroidia; order Bacteroidales; family Bacteroidaceae; genus Prevotella. Next base: position 117,913 of record ONAG01000010.1, on the reverse strand, counting down.
TATGAGTATTGGATTGACAAGGTGGAAAACAAGAGAAGAGTGGATATCTCTTCCCAGCCCGACGTGAACTTCTCGTTAGACATGAACCAACTCCCACAGGGTATCCACAGTTTTTTCTTCCGTGCAAAAGATGCTGACGGGAGGTGGAGTGTACCGACGGCATCCTATTTTGTTAATGCACACACCAAGGACAACAACAATCGGGTCGTAGGCTATGAATATTGGTTCAACGATGCAACGGAAGATGCCAAGTATGTGGAAACAGACACTGGCAATCCGTTGACCCTCGACCAAGTAGCACTACCCGTCAGCCATCTGGAACAGCACCAGGACTTCGGCTATTATTTCCGTGTTGACGAGAAAGGTGTTGCACGTCTTTATTTGCGCAACAACAAAGTGACCCTGCGTTTCAAGGATGCCAATGGCGTGTGGAGTTCACCACTGGTGGACTATTTCTCCAATCAAGAAGGTTCTCCTATAGAAGCTGTGGAAATAAGGCGCGACACCACCGTCTATACTTCAGACATGGTTTACGACTACTACAAATACGAGGCAGAAAAGGGAGACAGAATAGACGTAGTGGCAGACAATTCATGCAGTATAGAAATATACGACCCTTTTGGCAACAGGATAAACAAGACCGATGATTATGGCTCAATGACAAATACAACCATATCATGCCAGAAGAGCGGCATGTATTATTTTGTCATCAGCAATGTCGACGGATGGACGACTGTCAATTACAGGATTTCCACAAGCTATGCGCTGTATGGCGTTAATACGGACAGGGTTGGAAGCTCCAGTTCCTTCCAGCTGATTGTTTCCGGCAACGGCTTTCAGAGTGGAATGAATTTGTATTTGAAAGGAACAGAGAAAAACCTGTTGCCAGAATCGATAGATGTAAGTAGCAGAACAGAGGCCAGTGCTTTTTTCAAATTGGAAGACGAGCCATGTGGTCTTTATGACTTGGTGGCGGTCTTTGGTGAAGACACTACAATTGTATTGAATGAGTGCATTGAGGTTTTGAAGGACAACACAGGTGAAATACCCTTAATCGTATCCATCAACACGTTGGGACACAGTGCGTTCCTTCGGGGGCAAAAAGTGCTTTCGTATGTGAATGTGGAGAATCCCCGATTGACAACCTCAGGCAAAGTACATGTTTCCGTCAGTTTTGATGTTGACGATTTTGCTGACATATCCCAGTTGAAATTCCTTGGCGATCATGCCGACATCCTCGAATATATAGAACCTGATATGTTCGACCAAGACCCGGAGATATGTCAATGGATAAAGGATTGGTTTGAGGAAGACGGACTGAGGGATTTCATCGCATACAAAGATGAAGATGGCGAGAAGCACATCCAATGTGACCTGCTATTGCCTGAGATGGCTCCCAATTCCACTCTGCAAATACCTATTACCATGGTGGCAGAAGTCAACGGCGGTGTGGATCCCAGAATTCGTGCTGACCTTGACGAGGTGAAGGACAACAAATCCGAATCGGGAAAAACTGAGAAATGCTGCGAGCAGATGATATGCTATTTCAACATCATCGCTGCGGCATTGGGAGTCGATATTTTCATCGACCCCGCCTGTGCGATGTCGCTGGCAAGAGACATGGGATGGGACTTCGCACGTAAAATGGGATGCTCTTCTTTGGAGGACAATCAACCCAGCAGTAACGGAGCATGGGGTGACGAAGCAGAGAAAAAACCGGTAAGATTGAACCGTGCCATGGTAGTTTCTTTCCTCAAATGCTGTTTCAAAAGCAAACTTGCCGACTTGCCACACGACTTGGCCAAGGATTTCATAAAAATGCTTTTGAAAGCTTCAACAGGATTTATGGGCAACATCGTAGATGCTGGATATGAAACTGTTAGATGTGCAGCAAGCAATTCACTTTTGGGCAATTGCGGAGAAGACCAGGGCGATGCCGCTTCCTCTTTCCTTATCTTGAGATCCTTTGACCCAAATGCCAAATACGGATACCTCAGCCCTGCGGGAAGCACTTTTCTCAATGGTGATGTGAAAGAAATGAATTACGTAATCGAATTTGAGAATGATCCAGAAAAGGCCACAGCAGCTGCTCACGACGTTTATGTGACCGACACACTTGACGCAGCAGTTTTTGACCTTGGCTCTTTCCGCCCCTTGTCACTGATGGCTGGAGACAAGTTCCAAGAAGTGTCTTTCAATACTCAGCACCATGTATGGGACATTGATATGAGGCCGCGTATGGAACTCATCACTCGCGTGACGCTCGACTACGACAAGGACAAAGGTGTGGCGAAATGGCATTTTGCTTCGATAGACCCATCAACCGACCTACCAACTGAAAATGTATATGGGGGATTTCTTCCACCAAATGATGAAGACGGAAACGGTACGGGCAGCGTGGCGTTCTCCATAAGGCTGAAAGATGGTCTTGATGAAGGTACTAAAATCAACAATGATGCCGAAATCATCTTCGACTACAATGACCCTATCTTCACGCCGATATGGAGCAATGTGAAGGATATCACACCTCCCATTAGTAGCATGTTTCGCCATGACGTGAAAAACGATTCGATAATCACGCTGAGATGGGAAGGGAGCGATGAGGCGTCGGGTGTCTGGAAATACAACCTTTATGTACAACAAGGCAATGGAGCACCTTGGTTCCAAATAGCCAAGGACATCACAGGAGAAGGGTTCGACTACCGTGTGTATGACAACATCTACTACTCATTCTGTTGCATTGCCACAGACTGTGCCGGAAACGAGGAGGATAAGACATTTGCAGCAGAAGACTCGTATTATCGCTCAGGGAATAATGTCTATGAAGTGAGCCATGGCAGCACCTATTTCGACCCCGAGGGCAACACGTTGAACATCATTCATGCAACGGGATTTTCGTACGACATTACGGATGTTAGCGGAAGACTATTGGATAGAGGATATATAGATTCCAACAAGCACTCCATTTCATTGGGTCGCGGCATCAACATCGTGAGAATCTTGAATTCAGACAGAGTGATTGCCAAAGCAAAAATTATTGTCAAATGAACTTGTTATATGTACAATGAGGGGGTATAGCCATATTGTCAAACAATCAAAAAAGATGGTGTGTCATTCATTTTGACACACCATCTTGTAGATCATCACCATGATTCTATTTTAATAACCTAACTAACCAAAACAAATCTATCTAACTATCAACCTAATAAACCAAAACCTAAATATATCTATGAAACTAATTACTTGCTTTTGACACTACAAAGGTAAGGCGAGATTTCCCGGCATGGAAATTTTTGTGGTTTTTTCCTGTCATCTCATTGCGACACCCCAGCCATATTGCGACAAAGCGGTATGAAGCCATAAAAAATGTCGCAAAGCAATAAAATTCCAAGGAGGAAAAGAGTAAAAAGAGAGGAGGAAAGGAGTAAAGGAGTGGCACCCAAAGGGTGTGAGGAAAAAACTCCTTCACTCCTAAACTCCTTAGACAATTAAAAAATTCCAAGGAGTAAAGGAGTGGCACCCAAAGGGTGTGAGGAAAAAACTCCTTCACTCCTAAACTCCTTAGACAATAAAAAAAATTCCAAGGAGGAAAAGAGTAAAAAGAGTGACACCCAAAGGGTGTGATGAAAAAACTCCTTCACTCCTAAACTCCTTAGACAATAAAAAAAATTCTAAGGAGGAAAGGAGGAAAGGAGTGGTGCTCAAAGAATAAATGTGAATGAGTGCGCTTCGCGCAGAAATCTCTCAAATCGTTACAAATCATACAAACCTTAAATCTCAAATCGTTCCAAATCATACAAACCTTAAATCTCAAACCTTAACAAAAAAACTTCCTTTGTTGGCAATATGAGATTTTTTTATTACATTTGTGCCCAAAGTATTTACCTACAAAGCATAGAAGATGAAAAAGACTCTATTGACAATGGCTGTGGCGGCACTGATGTGTGGCACAATAAGCGCACAAAGCGACAGCATAACACCCAAACCTGATGACACGAGGAAAAAAGTTGCCGTGGTGCTGAGCGGCGGCGGAGCAAAAGGCATGGCACACATCGGAGTGCTGAAAGTGTTAGAGCGGGCAGGGATACCCATCGACATTATCACAGGAACGTCGATGGGCAGCATCATCGGCGGACTCTATGCCATCGGTTATAATGCCAACTCGCTCGACTCCATGGTGAGGGTGCAGGATTGGAGTTACGTCATCACCGACAAGGAGGACCTGACGAAACAGAGCCTGACCGACCGCAAGAAGCAGAACACCTACGTCTTCAGCCGAGGCATCACCGTGGGCAAAGTCAACTATAACGACGGAGGTTTCATACAAGGCAAGAACCTCGCAGAACTGTTCCAGCAACTGTGCTACGGATACACCGACTCTCTTGATTTCTCAAGCGACCTTCCCATCCCCTTCTCCTGCGTTGCCACCAATGTCATCGACAACTCGGAGTATGATTTCCACTGCGGACGACTTCCTGTAGCCATGCGCGCCTCAATGGCCATCCCCGCAGCATTCTCGCCGGTAAGACTGGGCGACAAGGTGCTGGTAGATGGGGGGCTACGCAACAACTATCCCGCGGATATCGCACGCGAGATGGGCGCCGACATCATCATCGGCGTCACCGTGCAGGGAGAACCGAAGATTGCCAACGACATGGGACGCACAATGAGCATCCTCAGCCAAATCATCGACGTGAACTGTAAGAACAAACTCGACGAGAACCTCGCCATCACCGACCTGCACGTGCAGGTGAACACAAAAGGCTACAATGCCGCCAGTTTCTCGCTCACTGCCATCGACACCCTCATCCGCAGGGGCGAGGAAGAGGCCATGAGGCACTGGAACGACTTGATGGCGCTGAAAAAACTCATCGGCATAGACGACTCCTTCAAGCCTATAAAACGGCACCCCAAGAACCCCACCGTGATGACCGACAAACATCGTGTCACGGGCTACGTCTTCGAGAACATGACACCACAAGACGTGCGGTTCATCAAACATAAGTTCGGCATCAGCAACATCATCGACGATGTGAACCACCTACCACGCCACATGATTGACTTGGCGTCGCCACTGAAGCACGACACTATAGATGCCAAACTACAGCAAGAACTCACCACCACCATGCGAATGGACTTGTTCTACCAGACGGCAGAGTGCCGGCTCGAGCCCGACGGCACCGGCGTGCGCGTGATACTCACCGCCGGAAACCGCAAGACCAACCAGGCGTATGTGGGACTGCGCTACGACTCAGAGGAGTATGCCGCCGTGCAACTGGGTGCCGACTTCCCCATCAAGGCATCCGTGCCGATGGACATCGACGTCACCCTACGACTGGGCAAGCGCAATATGGCAAAGGGTGAACTGACCATGCACACACAGACCATCACCTGTCCGCGAGTAGTGGCTGGTTTCTACCGAAACGACATAGACATCTACAAGGAGGGCGACCTGTCCTACAACATCCTCTACAACCAGTTGCAGGCAGAACTGATACCTATCAACCTCGACCTAAGGCACTTCAATCTGCAGATGGGAGTAAGGTATGACTATATGCACTACCGCAATACGCTGGAGGCAAAGCACATACTCGACGTAGATCTCAAGGATGAGCACTTCATCAGTTATCGCGCAAGGGTGAACTACAACAGCGAAGACAACTGGTATTTCCCCACACGCGGGTCGCGGTTCTACGCCGAATATTCCTACATGACCGACAACTTCGCACAACTTGATGGCAAGGCGGGCATGAGCGACGTAAGAGCCAACTGGCGCAAGTCGTTCACCCTCGGCAGCCGTTTCACTCTTCAGCCCATGTTCTATGGGCGACTGCTCCTCGGCGCCAACGTGCCTACAGGATTCGAAAACACAGTAGGCGGAGAGTGGTTCGGACACTACGTGGAACAGCAGATGCCCTTCGCCGGCATCGGTAACCTGGAGCACGTCAACCGTCAATTCATAGCAGCCCAGTTGCAGTCGCAACTGCGTATGGGCAACAAGCACTACCTGCTGTTCCGCATAGCAGGGGCGCAGCAGTCGCGCAAGCTGAAGGAGATTCTCGACCACCGCACCGTGCTTGGTGCTCAGTTGGCATATTACATCGACACCATGTTTGGTCCGCTTGGCGCTTCGCTTGGCTACAGCACCTACACCAAAAAGCCATATTTGTACGTGAATTTAGGATTCGAATTCTAAAACTACGGAATATGGCTTATCCCTGTCATGCCCATTCCGACAGTGCCAGCGAAGATTTCAAAATTTCCAGAGCTTGCACTACTCTGCTTGCGCGAAGATAGGCGGCACTACTTTGCCTTCGGCGAAGATAGGCTGCACCTCGGAATCAAAAATAAATTCATATTTATTTTGTGCTTCTCTCGGTTTGCACTACTTTGCCTGCGGCGAAGATAGGCGGCGTCTCGGAATCAAAAATAAATCTCGATTTATTTTGTGCTTCTCTCGGTTTGCACTATCTTTGCTGATGGAACCACAAAAACGAAAAAACAATGCTTCAGATTCGCTGCAAGAACAACAATGTGACCAAAAGTTTTCCCGAGGGATGCTCTTTGCTCGACGTCTATCAAGATTTTGCTGATGAAATAAACCTACCATACCCCGTGGTGTCGGCAAAAGTGAACAACACCTCGCAAGGATTGAAATTCAGGCTCTTCCAAAACCGTGATGTGGAGTTCCTCGATGCTACTGAAGGCTCCGGACACCGTGTCTATGTACGCTCGCTGTGCTTCGTGCTCTACAAGGCAGTGAGCGACATCTTCCCCGGCAGCAAACTCTTCATAGAACACCCCCTTTCAAGAGGGTTCTACTGCAATGTCAAACTGCGAAACAACGAGACGCTTACCAAGGAGAACTTTGAACTCATCAAAGACCGCCTGCAGCAAATAATCAACCTCGACCTGCCTTTCCGCAGATTCGAGTCAACAACGGAGGAAAGCCTTCGAGTGTTTTCTGAAAGAGGATTCACCGACAAGGTGAAACTCATTGAGACCAGCGGACAGATATACACCGACTACTACATGCTTGGCGACACAGTGGATTATTACTATGGGCCATTGGTGCCATCGGCAGGATACATCAAGGTGTGGGACCTGGAGCAATATGGCGACGGGATGTTGCTGAGAGTGCCCGACAAGAAAAATCCCCTGAAATTGGCTGAAATGATAGACCAGCCAAAGACACACGCCATGTTCGCAGAAAAAGTGCATTGGGACATCATCATGAGACTATCCAATGCGGGCGACGTGAACAAGGCGGTGCTGAGAGGACAAGCATCGAAACTGATACAGGTGAGCGAGGCGCTGCAGGAAAAGAAAATCGTGAAGATAGCGGAAGAGATCGACGCACGATTCAGGGCAGAAAAAGACCCCATACGCATCGTGCTCATCACAGGACCTTCAAGCTCGGGCAAGACAACATTCTGCAAACGTCTGTCAATACAACTACTGGCATGTGGACTGCACCCTATTTCCTTTTCCACAGACGACTATTTCGTAAACCGTGTAGATACGCCCAAACTGCCCAACGGACAATATGACTTCGACAATATAAAGACGGTGGATTGCGCCCTGCTCGAAGACCACCTGAAAAAACTGATGAACGGCGAAAGAGTGGAGGTGCCGGAATATAACTTCGTCACCGGCAAGCGCGAATACAATGGCAAGCGACTAAAACTGCAAAGCGACAGCGTGCTGATAATAGAAGGCATTCACGCCCTCAACCCCATGCTTACGGCAAACATTCCCGACTCGACAAAGTTCAGAATCTTCGTCTCCGCCCTCACCAGCATCTCGCTCGACGACCACAACTGGATTCCAACACAAGACAACAGACTGCTGCGACGCATCATACGCGACTACAACAAAGGGGCTTACTCCGCTCGTGAAACCATCAGCATGTGGCACAACGTATGCGAAGCCGAAGAACAATGGATACTGCCGTTCCAAGAGACTGCCGACGCAATGTTCAATTCCGCTCTCAACATAGAATTTGCCGTACTGCGCACTCATGCCGAGATAATCCTTGCCTCGGTGCCAAAGAACTGCCCCGAATATTCAGAGGCTCACCGACTGCTGAAATTCATACACTTCTTCATCCCCGTGAGCGACAAGGAAATACCACCAACAAGCATCATGAGAGAGTTTGTGGGTGGCTCAAGCTTCAAATACTAATCGCAAAAAAGAAAACAAGAACATACTAAAAAACGACAACAATGAGAAAAGTTTTCTTCTCCATGGCAATTGCCATGACATTAGTTTTAGGACTCACCAACTGCAAAGAAAAGGCACCTGCTCCTAAAAGCACACCAATATCTCAAGTCCAAGAGGACACACCGAGCGTGGCAACACCCGCTCCTGAAATATCTGCCGACACCACTATATTCTTTGTCTATTCCATCTCTGATGACGGAAATGTAAAGATACGCAAGGAGCCTGCAGCAAACGCAGAGGTCATAGGTTTGCTATACACCAATGGGAAAGGTGTCAAACTCATCGACGACTCCGGCTCTTGGTGGAAGGTGGAAACGGAAGATGCCGTAGGGTATGTGAACAGCAAATACGTAACAAAAAGACACCCGCAGGTGGATGAGGAAACTGCCGAGACCACACCGGTGTCTCTCAAGCCAAGACCATTGGAAGAGGACACCATCGACACCATAGTTTATCAAGAGACTGAAAAGGCAACCGAGGCAGAAAAGACAACCAACAAACAGGAAGCCCCCAAAGACCTGACTTCCAACAAGAGCAAGAAGATTTACTACATTGTGGTTGGCAGTTGGAAGGATTTCGAAAAGGCAAAGAACAGCTATGGCACGATTCCCGACGCATTGGAAGGTCCAATCTACAAGGTAAAGTCCAATGGCAATACGGTATATCGCATGTGTTCAAGTTGCTACAAAACAAAAGAGGCGGCACAAGCTGAAGTAAGGAAAATCAAGAATTATACAGATAGGGATATCTGGATATGGGAGTCGGATGGCCTTGGAGCCTGTGTATTCACCTCGGTAGATGCCAAGGGTGACAAGATGCGGCCTCTGTCGCCACGATGAACTGAACCCACGAGCTTATTCCATTATCTTCTCAAAGATGTACTGGCCGGCTTTCACTATCTTGTCGGTCGCCATAATGGTGAGATAATACCCGCTTGCCTTGGTCTTGTTTGACATCATTTCATGACGCAGGGAATCCACTTCCTCTTCCCTCTGTGGAATGCCATAGACAATGTGGGCGCTATCCTCATAGTGCCGGAATTCGTCATCCACCACCTGGCACAGACTGTCGTAGTCTTCTTTGTCCATGGAGCGATAACCAGCCAACCGTCTGGACTGAAGTCCCAAATAGGCATAATGTGATTTCTCCAGGCGATAACGCAAGGAGTCGAGCGACCGCACCAGTTCGATATTGCATCCCAAATACTCATCGTTCATGAAACGCTGCGCCCTCGACAAACGCCTTTTGGTGTTTGCCCAGTTCTGATATGTCTTTCCCCTTGCCAGCAACTTGGCAGAGTCGTAGCGGCAAACCACCTCAAGCACCTCATCAAGGACGTCGTGAGCCTCCTTGCTTCGCTCCACCGCACTTTCTCCATCCGACAGCCGCACACCCTTTGCAACAGCTATCTGAAGCGGTATTTGCTGTATCACCTTCTCATCCCAGTAGGATTCCTTGAAATGTCCGAAGCATTTGTCGGCATATAGAGGGGCATAGCGCTCCACCATCTCCGTCTTCAGCATGTCACCGTCCTTGTCGGTCAACAAGCCATTGTCGGCAAGGAAGGTCAACAGGTGGCGGGCTTCGAAAAAACGGGCGTTGAGAATGCTATCCGAAGGCGCGCCCTGGATTTTTGCCACACACTGCTCTGCTTGTTCCAGGTGTGGGTTGCCATCAGCCAAAGGCTGTGGGGGTGAAAGCTTCGTCTTGAAAAAGAAAATCAATGAGCCTGCCACTGCAAAGACAGCCGCCAAGACAAGGAATATTTTCAATGTCGTCCTCATGGTTTCTGACTATCTACCGCAACGCGCGCCTCCTCAAGTTTGTTCATGAATGTAGCAAGAGTGATGGTGCCGTCAGGGCTGTAGAACTTCTTGCCGTCCTCGCCCTCATTCTTGGTTATCTCCACCAATTTCTTGCCATACTCGACTTTCTCGTTCATCAGGCTGAGCACGCTGTCGAGCGAATGCCACTGCGTGCTGACATCCAAATCATGCTCCTGTCCCTTTTCCTGCACCGTAGCGAAATCGTATGTGTTGAGCGCGTCATACAGTCCAGCCAACTTGCCATCAAACACAGAGTCGAGCTCTGCCTTTTTCCAATTGGGTATGCTGTCTAAATAAGCCGCCATCCTCACATTCTCTATGGAGTCGGCAATCTCCTGATTGCGCTTCAATTCTGCCAGGCGCTGTGCCTCCACTTCCTTCCTTACAGAAGATTCACCATGGTTCCTGCCCAACCACCAACCGGTTGCGCCACCAATGAGGAGACCAGCCAACAGACCCACGCAGATTCTAATGATTGCCATTTTTGAGACGACATGCCTACCGCCTTGCTTGCCTTCGTCGCCTGACTTGCCTTTCTTCTTAGCGCTTTTTCTTCCAGATGCAGTGCTTTTCAGCGTCACCACATTGCCATCAGACGACGACACCTCGTAGCCTGCAAGAGGCGATTCTTCCATCTCGTCATCGGTGCGGTCCATCTCAAAGCTGATCTTGCTCCCCACCTTGTATTTCACCTTGTTGCGTTTCATCTTCATCTTTATCATTAACGGTTCTTCGGGTGTATATAGGGTGAGATCGGCGGTCATGGTCTTCGCGCCACAACCCTCGTGCTTCACTGTTATGCGCGCCTTCTTAGCTGTCGCTTCAGGCACCACGACACAACGTTCCTTATGATCCACTCCCGTATTCCCTTCTATTTCCACGCTTGCGTCTTTCAACGCCTGACCATCTTCGCCAACAACACTGAAAATGTCGGGATACACCTTGTAACGCCAATCCACCTTGGCTGGCAGCATCACCTGGAACACATTGCCAGGCACAGTTACCATTTGTTCCAAATCAAGATAGCCCGGACGCTTCACGCTAACCTTAAAGCGCGCTCCCTTGTAGCTTAGGATAGGCAGGTCGAACTTCTCCTTGCCAGCCGTCAGCGACACTCCATCGGGCAGTCCTGCCGTCTGTGGTGGAATGACCACAGCAGGTTGCCGCAACATCTTCTGGCTGAGGTCGTCCATTGCCTCTGCACGCACCATCGACTGACGGGCGGCATCCACCAAGAACACGCCTTCATAGTCGAAATAGTCCTTCTGCAACATGTTTGCGCCCAACAACTGCGATAGTGAAGCCACCTTGCTATCCCTTCCATACAGACGATAGGCATATTTGCTGCGATACTCCGGCAGCGAGAAGGTGAAGTCCTGTTCCTTATAGTCGCGTTGGAACCATCGTGCCAAACTTTGCGGTTCCTCGCCTGCCTCAAGAGCCTTCTGAGCCTCCATGACGATGGTGGGCAGGTCGTTGGAGGAAGAGAGCACCACCTGTCTTGGCACGGAAATCACCCATGCCCTGTAGTCGCCCATCCTGGAGAAGAGAGGTTTGATAAGATAGACGAGACAGCCCATGGTATTGATGGAGAGCAAGCAGAACGTGCCCTTGTCGTTGGTGGATAGTTTCAACATGCCCTCGATTTTCACGTCGAAGAGCTTGTTTCCTGTGGCACTGCCATTAAACACAGGCTCGTTGTCCTCACCATTCCTGACCAGTTGTTTATATAATCCTAATTTCATATTTTCTTGTTGTTTTTGCTAATCATGGATGCTCTATACGTCTCAAAAGTGCCATCTTCTTTTCTTTTGCTGTGGCTTTGGTGGAGAGAGCAGCAGCCTCACCACTTCATTCGCCCTTTCCGTCTTCACTTGGCAATAGTTTTTGAAACACACCTCGCCAATGTCAAAGGGGATGGGTGGCGGGAAATTCCCACCGCAAATGCCGTTTCGCTCGCAATATTGCTGCAACAGCGCGAAGAAGTTGGGGTATCTCTCGTTGAGGAATCCCAACAAATATTGGTTGGGGTCCTCATCTTCACTGATGTCCCTCCTCACCAAGTCCGTCTTGGTGACGATGACAAACAGTCCGTTCTTTGCATCGGAGAGCACCCCTTTCTCGCTGAGGAACCTTATGCCATATTCCAGATATGTGTCCTGGTCGAAGCCTTTGTATTTCTTCTCCCCCTCTCCATACTCGATGATGAAGAAGTGGTATTTGGGGTTGTCCGACTTGTTTGTCACAAGCATTTTCTCAAACTCCTCAAGTGCTTTCAGGTGGTTGTCCTTGATATTGTCCTCCAAACCGTGTTTCTTCCACAGGATGGAGCAGAACAACTCCCCTGCCATGTCTATCAGTGTCACGGGATGGTCTTTCCTGCCAAAGTCCTCTATGACGGTGCGTATCGCGAAATTGGTGTCCACGGGCGTACGTCCAGGCAGTGTGCAATAGAAATTCTCCCTCTTGAATATCTGCGACAATTTCATTTGGTAGAGCGACCCTTGGCAGTCCTCCACCCTCATGCTTCTCGCCACCGTACCGCCTCGTGCTGCAGCAAGTATTGTGCCCAAGGCACATGTCTTGCCGGATGAGGGAATGCCCCAGAAATACACCTCCGTGGTGGGTCCGGGAATGCTCTCTATCCTGCCCGACTGCGGCAGCACGTCCTCGGGGATGGTGCCAAGCCTGTCCAAGAAATTCCTGTCTATGCCGCCATCCACCAATGCCTCAGCGTCCATCAGTCCTTCATCGACACATTGTTTCACTGTGCCGGCATCGAGCAGGTTGCGGTTGTCGCATATCAACTGTTCCAAGTCTGCCTTCGACAAGGTTCCATTCCCTATCGACTCCTTGATATATAAAAAGGGGTCATCGACAAAGTCCACTTGTCGGCAGAAGTCTTTCAATGCTTGTGTGTGTTGCATGTCGTATTGTTGTTTTTTTCGTTGTTAATGTTGTCGGTCGGCATACCCAAGTAGATGCCTTACGTGTCAAACCACCGTTCTATCTTTCCTGCCAACCCCTGTCTGAATCCTTTCGACCGTGCGAGCATCACCTTCACCACGTCCCGGGCTCTCTCTGTGCTGATGTGGCAGCAGTTGCAGAAGTTCACCTCCCCGATGTCGAAGGGTATGGGGTCGGGCAGTTTTCCGCCACACAGTTCGTATTTGCGGCAACACTGGTCGAGCAGTCCGATGAAATTGGGATAGTATGTCATGAGGTATTTGGAAAGGTGCGTCGCCTCGTCTTCTCCAGGCTGCAGCCTGTGCTTCACCTGGTCGGTCTTGGTCACTATCACATAGATGCCTTCGGTGGCATTCTCAAGCACGCCACGCTCGTTGAGGTGTCGCAGACCGTATTCCAAGTAGGTGTCTTGGTCGAAGCCTTTGTATTTCTTGTCCTCTGCTCCATACTCGATGATGAAGAAGTGGAACTTCTGATGCTCCGACTTCTCAGTGACCAGTATTTTCTCGAATTCCTCCAAAGCCCTACGGTGGTTGTCGGTCACCTGGTCGTCGCGCCCGTGCTTTTTCCATAACAAGGCGCAGAAAAGTTCCCCAGCCATATCGACCAACGTGATGGGGTGGTCGCGATGATGCCTGTCCTCCAAGTGCAGGTGTATGGCAAAGTTGGTTGTCACGGGCGTGCGCCCGGGCAACAGGCAGTAGGTTCCGTCGGAAGGAAAGATGCGGCACAAGATTTGGTAGTATTCATAACCCTGGCATCCCTCTTCCACAGACATTCCTTGCGCCACCGTCCCCTCCTTGGCTGCTGCAAGCACCACACCCAAGGCGCATGTCTTGCCAGATGATGGTATGCCCCAGAAAAAGACTTCTGTCGTGGCTTCCGGCAACTGCCGTATGACTCCTGCCTCGGGCAACACATCCTCGGGCACCTTGCCCAACATCTCCACCATCTGACTGTCGAAGCCACATTCTCTTTCGAGCTGGTCCTTGGTGAACACCCCGCGGTCAAGACATTCCTTCACCGTGGCGCTGTCCATGAGGTTGTGGTCGGCTGAAAGCATCCGCACCAATTTTTCCTGTGTGAGCTTGCCTTGTTCCATAAGCCCCATGATATGCAGGAAAGGTTCGTCGGCCCGCTGGAGTTGGGTTCTGAACTTGGCGGTTTCGTCTTTGGGGATATCCTCGAAGGGTATCCTGTCCTTACCCCAGTTCAATTTCACTTTGGTGATGTCTTCATCTTCCTGGCTCTTGCCGCCTCGCAGTCTCATCCATGTCGGCAAAAGGTGCTCCCACGACTTGGAATGGCGGTTCTGAAGCCAGTAAGGCAGGAATATCAGCAACCAACACACCAATGCCAACAAAAAGGCGTAGGGCGGCGGCATAGAACGTTGCGAACATAGTTCCGCCACCTTGTCCATGCCTTCAGAGACCTTTTGCACACGACCTTCCGACTGCGAGGGGAAGGAGTCTTTCACAAAGGTTGGCTCGTTGTTGAGCTTCACGTTCCATCTGTCATTCAGATATTGTTGCCACTGGGTCACCGTGCGAACTATCTCACGGGTGTTGCCTATGAGGAACGCATTGCATGTGGTGGCTCCCATCCCTGCCTTGGTCACCCATTGCAGCGCCTCTTGCCGCAGGATGTTGTAGGTTGGCGGGAACAGCCACAACCTCAGACTCTCATTCATGTCGTCGCACAGCAGTTGGTCGCCATCCTGTGGCTTGCCCTCCTCTCGCACGCCGACACCATATTTCGTGAACTTTTTCCTCACATTGGATTTTGCCTTCCCTCTCGCCACCTTGTCGAGCTCCGCCTGATAGTCGGCAAGTCGCTTGTTTGCGGCATTCTCATAGTCGTCGAACATGGGCATGACCTCCGCCAACGCTCCTTGGAACAAAGCTGTCAGTTCGTCTTCATGGTTATAGATGGAGAAGAAATGGGAAAAAGGCAACCATGTGGCGCCACAAGCCAAGACCAGCAGCAAGACCACCATCCGCTCAGCCTTCACCTTCATCCCGAACATGGAGGAAGTGGCTTTCAATTTCTGTGCGGACACGACGAGAATGAAGAGCACGACAGCCATCGCCGACGCAATCATTGCCGATGTCACCATGCTGCCACCCATCATATACACCATGCCTACAAACGAGACATAGCACAGGAACAAGATGGCAACCAATGCCACCACATGCCCCAAGGCACTGACTTTCTGTCGATGGTTGAATGTCATGTCCTTTGCAAAGTTTGGTATGTGTATTTAGGTGCGCTCATCATCCCTCTGCCATTTTCATTTCCTTGGCTTGATTGAAGAGCCATACCTGTCTTTTGTCATTTCGTAGAATTTCCTCAGCAATTGCGGGTTGTCGGAAAAGAAATTGCGCGCATCCGAAGACTTTATGCCGTCGGCATTGCCATTCTTCGTAACCTGCTTGTGGTTTTTGCCCACTATTCTCGTCAAGCGGACCACGCACATCAGACCTTTGCCCGCCTCACCTTTTTTCACTGAGGCATAGGCGCTCTTTGGCATCAATGCCATGCAGTAAAGTCCCACGTCAATCCATTTCGGTCCTCCTGTCACACTCTTCCACTCTGTGCGGGTGTAGTTGTCGGGTGTTCCTGTTTTGGAGAACAGCAACAAGGTGTCCTTGATTCCCATTTCCTTGTTGAGTGTCTCCACCACCTTGTTCATCGGCGTGAGCAGTTTCTGACTGCGGCTCTGGGCTTTCAACAATGCTTCCAGCACCCCATTCCAGGCATCTCCATCATAACCCTCCGCAAGACTGCGAAGCGTGGTGGCATGTGCCGGACTCACCAATGAAGCCTCCACCTTGCGCTTGGTGAGCATTCTCGACCATGCCTCGGCGAGCTTGAGGCAATTCCACTCATTGGTTCCCTGTCCCAGCACCCATGTGGCAAGTTCGTTGTGCAATGTCGCTCCCTTGCGGGTGAAATTTTCATAATTGAACAACGTGGGGTCTGGACTGACATTGTCAAGACCGAATTTGTCATCTTCCTTCACCTTGAGGTTTTGCCATGCGTAGTACATCATCTGCAAACTGTCATGGCTCATGTACTCCATCGTTCCGGGTATGTTGTACAAATGGTCGAGGGTATTGACAAATCGAGAACCTGCCCATGTGAAATTGTTGTTCGTCTCCAACATCACATCATGGGCGCGGAAGACAAACGGACTGCCTGCCTTGCCGTAATTCAAAGCCTTGGCAACCAAGGCGACGGGATAGACATCGTCGGACACGGCGAAGAAATCAGCCATCGACTTGCATCCTTTCCAGAAACCAGCGGCACCGCCCTTTGCCGACCATGCCGTGGTCTCATGGCCATAGAACAATGCCTTGCGCTTCTTGTCCTTGGTCTCTTCCAACAACTTGTAGTCGCCAACGGTGGAAAGGTCGTTAAGCGATGGTTGGGTGAGCACGGCAGCAAGCGCCGCAAGAGGCTTGAATGTAGAACCTATGAAGCGGCGCATGAGAGCAGGGTTCTTCCTGTCAAGCGCCAAGTTGTAGTCTATCTTGCTGTCAGCCGAACGATAATATGGGGCAGCCACAATGGCACCATTTGACATATCCATCACGGTAAGCGACATTTCCCATTGGTCATCACCATAGAACTCACCCCTGCCCTTCATCCGCTTTACATACTTTTCCAGTTCACGCTCCATCTCAAGGGACAAGAGGGGGTCGATGGACAGGTGCACGGTGTCCTCAAACACAGTGTTCTGCAGCGACGTGGTAAGGCCGCGCAACACTTGCTGCGTGAACCTGTCTGTCAAGTTTGGGGCGATGGAATATCTTGCACGCCCCTCGTTGGTGTGCGTCAGCCCTGACAGCAACAACATGGGGTTGGTGCGCGTCAACATCAGTTCGCAAACCTTGTCCTTGCCCTCCTGGCGTGTCACCACCAACTTCACCACTCCATTGAGGTTGTAAACATTTCCCTTCATCGACGACGACAATGGCGCTACGCTCTCCATGGCTCCCGCCTCATCATAGACCTGACAATGGCAATCCACCGGCTTCACCCTCACACGATGGTCTTCGAGATAGTCCAAATAAATAGCCATCCGCTTGCTGCCGGGCATCTTCACACACACGGTGGTGGTGTCTGCCTTGTATGCTTTGTACAACTGATAGTAATCCAACGGCTGACCCTTGCTCATCACGATGCAGCGCGAAGCCTCGTCCAATGCCACCACCTTCTCGTGGCCGCCACCACGAGCGATGTGTCCTTCTCCCGAACTCTTTATGGGGAGCACCGACTTTCCCCATGTAAGGAAACAGTGGTCCGTCTGCGGGAACAGGGTGTTGTCGGAGGCAACCACAGTTCCTTTCCACGGGTCTTTCACCAAAGCAACCTTGAACATGGAGGGATGTATGCTGATGTTGGAGATGACGAGGTCCTTGTCTGATGCGAACCTTATGCGGAACACCCTTTCGCCAAGATTGTTGCGCTGCCGCTTCAGGAGTGTTGGTATGTCGCTGTTGTAGAAAAAGCGCCTGTCGTCCTCATCCTTGATGGAGTCGGCGATGATGCCTACCAGCCTGATGTCAGCCGCCCTTCCTCCTTCCACGGCATCAATGTCGTATGGCAGTGCGAACTCCAATGCAGGATAATGCTTTTGCATTTCGGTGATGGTATGTGGATGGTGCCCCTCGTTGGCTTTGTTGCCTTGCTCGACAAGATGGGCGAGCAGCATGTTGGCTTTCTTCACAAACCCCTCGTCGCTGTTAGGCACATAGACTTCCTCTGCCGCCGGACGAGCCACCTGGGTGCAACGCTTGCAGAACGTGAACACGATGATGAGCAAGACCGCTCCTGCAAGAGCCGCCTTGAGCAACATGCCATGATGTTCTGTCCATTTGTTGTTGATTCTCATTCGGATATCATTTTGGTGGGTTTATTCTTGAGACCGTAATTCAGGTGTTGTCCAATCCATGATGCAGGCTCCCTCAGCCTCATCGCCCCATGCCCTGACATCATCGAAGTGAGCCACCACCCTCATGTATGGCAACAGCGCCTGCATACCTGGGCATGTATGTTCCACGGCAAAGGCAAGGGATGCCAATGGCAGCATGTCATCGTCCAAATGGTCGAACACGCGCAACAGCGACAGCAGCCTCGGTGACTTCAACAGTTCGGAGGCATAACGGTTTTCATCATCGCCAAGACGCAACATAATCCTATGGTCGTGGATGATGGCTTCTTGTAACGTGTCGAACAGCTGCTGTTCGTCTGCCGTGAGCGGCTGGCACATCACCTTGTTCACCCTTACCGTAGGGCCCAAGGCATATTCTCGATGGTCGTAGTGCCTCATCCCGTCAAGGACTGTCACCATCGACGCATAGCCTCCCATGCGGCGCAGGTCGAAGGGCTGACATTCATATACCACGCGGGTGTCGTAGGCTCGCACCTTGCTGAAGACATTGTGTCCCCCTTGCACATGCATAATGGTTGCCCTCATGGTATCGGGATGTATCCACGCATAAAGGGAGGCATGGGTAGTGCTGTTGCCCTGTGCCATCATGGAGCACAAGCTCTCTGCCACATCACTTGCACCCTCGGTGAAAGCCAACATGGTGTCGCCTTGCTGGGTGGTTAGCGAACCTGCCACCAAACGTTCCACTTCAACACTGACCGCCTCTGTTTTCATACTTCCACCCTTTGTTCTCTTCCAAGCCTACATTTCTATGCC
The DNA here is from genome assembly GCA_900315745.1 of uncultured Prevotellaceae bacterium. Lineage (GTDB taxonomy): Bacteria > Bacteroidota > Bacteroidia > Bacteroidales > Bacteroidaceae > Prevotella. The sequence continues at coordinate 99,184 of ONAG01000010.1, read as the reverse complement.
ATGCACATAGTTGAGCACAAACCCATAGTTGTTGTACTCGTCTGCCACTTCCAACTTGTGTTCAAGCAATATGCTTGTTGCCAACTGCAACGAACCGAAATGCACCCGCTGGTTGTATTGCCGTGCCTTGCCCTCAAAGGTTGTGGGGGCATCCGACTGGTGAGGACAAATGTGAAAGTCCTCGTCGATGGGCGTTGCCACCATGTAAACATGCTGCGGCATGTTGAGCAGTGTCCGCTCGTCGCTCTTTTCCTTCATCACGGCACCTATTCTCTCGTCCAAGGTGCAGAATGTCTTCATGTGATTCTGCAAGAGGTCGGGCAGTGCAAGTTCGCTCATGGTGGCATATTCTGAAGCAGGCTTGAAAAAGTCTGTCCTGTTGCTTGCGAGACTGTCGTAATGGCTGTAGAGCATGTCTGCCAACTCAGCATGTTCGTCATTGGTGAGCCACTGCATCATCGTTTTTGGCGAAGTGAATGGCGCATGATAAGAAGACGAAATATCTTGATGGTCTGCCGTTTCAAAAAGACCATGGATGCATGCCTGACGCAATAGTGTGATGAAATGGGAATATACCAGGTTGGCATCGCCGTTGGAAAGCTTGAAGACCTCCCTAAAAGGAGATTCCTGCATCACGGCATCCACCCCCTTGAATGCCAGGTACCAGTTCTTCCGTGGTGCGTCACTATAGGAAGTAAGGTCGCGCAGGGCTTGCACCATGACATGAAATTGGTCATCGGGAGTGGTTTCTCCAACCGAACCCTGCACACAACATTTGTCACACACCACAACATCGGTGGCATGGAATGTATAGTAATGGAAGAAGAAATGGTTCTTATACACTCGCTCGAAGACGGACTTGCCCGAACCAGCTCCTCGCAGGTGTTGGTTAAGCAACAGGTCAACCTTGAGCAGATCCCATGCCATGCTGATGGCATTGATGACGGAATCCGTGTCATACGACAAGAATTCCTTGAACACTTTGGCAGCACTGGTGGATTGTGTCTTCACCTCCTCGAACCCTTGCTGCCGGTAATACTCCTTTCTCCTTGGAGTGGGCTGGTAGGTGGTGCTGGTAGCCATGGCGTGCACCTCCTTCATCCCTATTGGCGCGAGTCGCACTCCCCCACCGAGTCTGGTGATACCAGAAGCTCCCGTGGCGAGCACGCTTTCATCCACTTCAAGCAATTTCATCTCCTTGTGCGTATTTGGATTTTTCCAAATGGTGGTTGTGAAGATGTTGCTCTTGCTTGCCATCATGGCTCCCATGATGCAGCGGAACATGTTGATGGAGTCGGCTGTCATTGCCTCGCCTGGTATGTCGGCAAACTCCACTTGCACATGCCGTCCGTGTGGGTCGAGGAACTGTGAAGAATATACCATTTCGGGGCGGCAGGCATACACTGCGGTCTTGTCCACACGCCCGTCATCGCCACGGTTCTCGGTGAGATGATAAACATCCCTATGCAGTACGGCATCCTTGAAACTGTCGTCGCGGCGGTAGCCCAACTTCTCCATGGCTCCCACCATGTCGGTGAGCAGGTAGGTCTTGCCATTGCCTGTGGCACCCACCACCGCCAACCTAATTGTCGGGGTGTTGTTGAATATGTCAAATATTTTCTTCCCTATCATTGCCAAGTCGCTTTTCCTTTTTGGCTTGTTTGCCCTTCAATGTCTCTGTGCCAATATCAATGAGGCAATTCCTTCGCTTGCCATCCTTGGTCTTGATACATGGTAGCTGAGAGGTTATGTTTCGTGACGTACTCTGCCAGGACATCACCCCTGAGTTGTTCACGCGCCTCATCGTCGCTGTGGACATTTTGGAAATCACTGAACTTTTCTCCGAAAATCTTGCGTGCGCTCTCCATGTTGCCTGCCCCGTCCTCCACTTGGTCGAAGTTTGTCACCTCAAAGCCCGTCTCGGTCTTGCGGACGTGGAAGAGTCCGGGATGATTGCCTCCGGAGACGGTTTTCAGCGTGTCGCCCACCTGGTTGTAATTGAACACCCAGAAGTCACCCCACACAAGGATGTCGTCGGCATTGCTCTCATCCGCGCCGATGATGGTGTGGAACGGTACGCATATTTCGGCTTCCGCATATTGCTTGCCTATCTTGTCGGTCAGATAGCGGTCGATGGCTGAGAGAAAGGAGGACTCCTTCCTCACCACAATGTCGGAGAGAGTAAAAGCACCCTTGTCGTCAACCGTTATTCCGGCGGTGAGGGTTGGCATGTCGTCGTAGTGCAGCACCAAACCAGTGACAAACTTCACTCCGGGGACGACGCAGACACGAGGCTTGCCGCTACTGAGGTCGTAGCTGATTTGCTCGCCCACCCATAGGGCGTCTTCGTCGAAGCCTCCCATGTCGGTCACCGTATTGGTGATGGTGTCTGCCGGCTGTTGGTCGATATAGAGCGTAATCTGCTCACCCTCGGTGGTATAGCCCAATCGCTCGCAGAAGGTCTGTTGTATCTCGTATGGGTCGATGGAGGCTGCTATGTAAGCCGTTCCATCGTCTTGGAAACGAATGCGGTAAAGCCGTTCCACTTGAACGCCTGTGCCCCACACCACGCTGGCTGTCAGCCACAGGTCGCCAGCGGCGCTGTCATATACAGCCCATGGTTCACGTGCATTGCGTATCTGTGGAAAGGTTGTAGATTTTGCGCCTTTCACCACCACAATGCCGAAGCCCTCGGAAGCGACCTGGTCAATCTCGCCGATGCTCCACACGCTGACATCATTGGCATCATCTCTCATGACCTCATGTTGATGGAATTTCACCGCCTTGTCCATTTCCTCTTTTACATTGGCGGGAAGGGTGTCTTCCTCCAACGGACCTTCCATGGTGCCACAGACTTTTTTCAACTCTACCTGACCCTTGCCATTCACGCACGAAGCGAGAAAACCGCAGACTGTCAGCATGACAGCGGCAAGTGTATTCAAGACTAATCTCTTTCTCATAGCAGACTGTATTTTAACTAACTATATTTGGGTTATTTACACATATTCTTCTTCGTTCAGCACTTTATGCCATCACCCTACTCTTCCTCGATGGCATGCAGTGGCACATGGCATCGCATGGACCAACCGCCAAGGTGCCAAAAACTGAGTACAAAGATATAAAATCATCACCAACTACGCCTTGCGAGTAATGATTATTAGCAATTATTTATGATATTTTCAACAAAAGGGGATTTTATTTGGTTTTACGTCGGGTTCCATCAGCCTCTACGTCACAATCTCGAAACCTCTTCGGCTGTCTTGTTGTCGTACTTCAACAATGACGTCGTCATGAACGCCAGGAGAATGGCACTCTCCAACGCCTCGCCAACGGAATCGACACCATAGCCGGGACAAAGCCTGCCTGTGAAAGGGAACTGCCCCACATAAGAGGCATAAAGATAATACGACGTGCAGACCCACATCATCACTGCCAGCAACCGCCATAGCATGGTGACATCAACATCAAGGGTGGAAAGGGACATGCGACCTTCTCCATCCGCACCAGGGATGCCATAACCCAAGACAGCCAAAAGGAGCAACGCCAGAAGCGAGAAGAATACCACGTAGGACAGGATGCCGTAAGTGCCGAAAAAGGCTATAGGCAGCGAGACATCATTGAGAACCACCGGCGACTGGCCCGTGGATACCGAAGGATGGAGCGGATGGTGCTCTGGAGACAAGGGATCGGCGCCACTGGCATTGTACATGCCATGTATCATCACCGTCATGAACTCCGCATCGCTCACGGCATAGCGATATCCGCTATTGCGGTATTTGTCAAACTGCGAGTACATCTGAAAGCGCCTGCTGGTGCGACTGTAGTCCACCTCCTCGGCATCGTAGAACAGCGACATCGCCTTGGGCACCAAGAACAAGACACATGCAAGCACCCCCACAAGCACCCAGTTCATCCACCGGTGCTCCACAATGTTTTCGCTCAACTCGGCTGAAGATGGCGACTTGCGCTTGTATTTTGACGCAAGGGCGTAGAGGACCACTGCCATGCAAGCAAATCCCAAGTAATTGGTGAAGTATCCCTTGTCGGCTCCTGGCATGGCAATGGCGGCGAGAAGCATTATCAGCGTGATGGCAAGCGACGTGGCAAGTCCCCACAAGCGACTCTCCGTGTAGTCCATCAACGACATGGAGTGCCCCATGCCTACCACCAAAAGGAGAGTGATGAGAGCAGAGGAGAAATTGCCCGGGATGACCGATGCCAAAGCGACAAAGAACGCATAGCACAGGGCAACGGCGACGGCACGTCCATTGGCACGACGCAGGAAGGCGAACCGATGGTTGTCGGCAGAAGACAAAGCTGCCTTTTGAGAACCGAACAATATCCTGTGAATGCCACTGAAAATATTGGGAAACACATTGCGCAAGAGCATCACGAGGATGGCAAGCACGTTGAAAAGCATCAAAGTATATGGCACGCTGCGATGCAAGTCATTGGTGCCTTTAAGCGACGCCCATTTCCATGGGAACGGGGAAAACGTGTCGCCCTCCATGTATGACTTCAATATGTCACGACTGAAATGGTGGTCCATGTAATACATGCCTGCGGCACAGAGTGCCACTCCTGCCACGGCTACGCCAAATGCCGCCCATGGTCTGAGAGTCTTCTTGCTTACGCGCCGCCCCCTCAGTGTGGGTTTTGCCAAAAGGATATCCTGATTGAATACCACGGAAAGATTGTAGAGCAACATCTGTATCAATGCCACACTCACCACAACGACTCCCGTGAGCTTCTCGAAATAGGGATAGGTCCACGACAATTTGAAAGCCACCATAACGCGGCACACACCATAGACAAATGCTATCAGCGCCACCATCTGGAAGAGATTGGGCAGTCGGGTAGCCCATGGTGTCTTGTTCCTGATGCTGATGCCATCAACACGCATGAACAACGGATAGGTGAAAAAGGTGAGCAGGAATACCGCCAACGGCAGCCAAAGATATGACAGTATCATCTTCGTGCCTAATTTTCCCACTTGCAGGTGTATCCGCCCCACTCCTTGATCTACCGTGGTGCGTTGCAGATGGGGCATGAGCATCCATCGCGACTTCACTTTCTTGTCTGCCACCACGATGCTGTCACCCATCAGCCTTACATGGCATACTTCCTGGGGCATGGCAGAGGAGAACTGTGGAACGAAAAGGCTGTGGCCAACAGGCAGTGAGCCATCGGCTTGCAGCAATGTCACCAGAGAAGTGTTTCTACCTGTCAACTGTTTCAAGGTGTCACAGTCTTCGGTATAGGTGAGGGGCTTGGGATATGTCACTTCTATCCCCTCGCTGTTGGCTCTCAGCATGGCATGACCGGCTCCCCACCGTGTGGTAATGAGCATGGGCTTCGCCATGTAGTTGACTTCGCCCACACGGAAGATGTCGCTGTCTTTGGAGAGGAAACTGTATTCTGCCATGCGGTAGAACTGCACCTTGAGACATTGGTCAACATGTCCCGAAGCGCAAAAGCCTATTGCAGAGCTCTGTCCCTCAATAGTGGTGTGAAGGTCGAGAATAACCAACTGCCACGGACCTTTAAGTCCTCCAAACTTGCCTCTCTCACGGTAGAAGAACGACCTCAGCGACGCCATCTTACGGAAGTCGCCGGGGCCCTTGCCTGTCTCCTGTCTCTGCTTTTCAAGCACATTGCGCAACATGACATATTGCGAGTCGTGCCCGTCGAGCATGCCGTCGAGTTGCGACACGTCAAGGGTGTGTTTCTCATTGCCTGCCTTCACCACTACAACCTGCCCAACTTCCAGCACATGGAGGTTTGGGTTCTTATCATTGATCTTGAAATAACAAATGGAGTCTGACTTCAGACAAGCCTCGCTGACTTTCCACGACCAACCAGTGCTGTCGGGCTTCACAACGAGATAGTCGCTTGGCACAAGGTCAAAAGCCACATTGGAACCTCGTCCCACGGTGACGGAATCTCTTGTGTTCAAGGCAAAGCCATCGACACACACCACCAACCGCGACCGCACACGCGACAACATCACCATGCACAGCAGCAGAAGCACCATGGCACCTCCCACTACAATCCAATATATCTTTCTCATCTTGTCTGATCTATTCTTAATCCGTCATAGTGTCTGTTAGATGAACGGATTTTCATGAAACGCGGATAGGAACATCTTGTCAGATTGGCTCCGAAACTGTAGTCTCTGAGAAGTAGCTCTCTCTCAAAGGCTTACTAACCAATTCACCTTTCAGCACCACCTTCTCCTGAAGTCTTATGTCGGTGGATGAAGCACCAATCTTGACGATGAACTCACCTGGACAGATGTTCCATTGACGGCGGTCCTTATGACTGTAGAAACCAAACTGCTCCACATTGAGCCTTACAGTAACCTTCTTGGTCTGTCCCGGCTGAAGCGGCACGCGGGCAAATCCCTGCAATTGTATCGGCCTGATGTTCTGGTTGTCCTTTGTGGGTGAGAGATACACCTGTGCTATCTCGTCGGCAGCCATCTCTCCTGTGTTGGTGATGTCGAACGAGACCTCTACGCTCTTGTCGGCTGTTGATGCCTCGCCTGTCACCTTCATGTTCTTGTACTCAAAAGTGGTGTAGCTCAGTCCATAGCCGAAAGGCCACTGCACCCTCGGGTCTTTTGCCTCAGAATAGTTGTAGCAGATAGGCTCGTAGATTTCAGTGTTGGGATAACTCACTGATAGTTTGGCGGATGGGGAAACCTTTCCATAGAGCAAGTCTGCCACGGCATTGCCGCATTCCTCACCAGGATACCATGCCTGGATGACAGCAGCACAACGTTCGGCGATGCCCGATATTACTTGCGCACGACCACCAAACATCACAAGCACCACTGGCTTGCCTGTCTGCAACAACTGTTCCACATATTGCTCTTGCTTGCCAGGCAGACGCAGTCCCTGACGGTCGCGGTTCTCACCACACAGCATGACGTTCTCGCCTACGGCGGCAACAATGACGTCGGCATGTCTTGCCATGGCGAGAGCCTCTGCCTTGTCGGCATTTTCACCCGAATCCACCTTGCGGTGCAGTATGGCATACTCCCAAGCTCGCTCATCGCCACCCTCGGTATATTTCGTCTCTATCTCTTCGGTCCAGTCACAACCTCGCGAATACATGACATTCACCCCCTCTGACTTTCGAGAGTTCATGCCTTCCAGCAGTGTCACCACGTGGGGATGGTCCAAGTCTTCTGTTATACATTTCCAGAAATATGTCATTGCCGGGAAGGAATAATCGCCGCACCCTGCCCACATGGTGTTGGCATTTGGTCCTGTCAGCAATATGTTCTTTTGCCCTTTCAGCGGCAGGATGCCATTGTTCTCCAACAGCACCACCGACTGGGTGGCAATGTCGTATGCCGTCTGTCGTTCCTCGGGGGTGTCGAACTTTATCTCGCCCTTGCCGTAGAGGTAGGGATTCTTGTCGAACAGACCTGCACGATACTTGTAGCGAAGCACATCCTTCACTGCACGCTCCAGAACCTCTTCCTTCACCAGACCCTTGTCGATGGCTTCTTGCAAATGCTGGTAATTGGAGCCTGTGGGGAAGTCCACATCATTGCCACCGTTGATGGCGGCACTTGCCTTATGCACGACATCTTCCTGGTCGGGCAACTGGTCGATGGCAGTATAGTCGCTCACCACCATTCCGTCGAAGCCCAAGTAATCGCGCAGGATGTCTTGCAGTATCTCACTGTTTGCCACGCAGTTGGTACCATGCACTGCATGGTAGCCCGGCATGAGTGCCTTGCTGCCCGCCAGACGTATCATTGTCTCATGCGGCAGCAGTATCTCCTCCATCAGTTCTTTTTCATCGGCATCACCACCACCACCATAACCGAGGTAGTGCTTGGAACAGGCTCCCACGCCTTTCTTCAGGTCTCCCTGCTGCAAGCCTTTCACAAATGCCGTGCCCATCACGGCGGAGAGATAGCCATCTTCACCATACGACTCCTCCAAACGGTTGAAACTGGGCGTGCGGCAAACATCCACCATGGGCGAGAGCGACAGCACGCCACCCATCTTGCGCAAGGCAATGCCTGTCTGCTGTGTCTTCAGTTCCGCCAGTTCGGGGTTGAACGAACATGCCTGCCCTATCTGCTGCGGGTAGATGGTGGCACCCTTGGTGTTCACTCCCGACAGCACTTCTTCGTGGAAGAGTGCGGGAATGCCACTGGGCGTATTGTGCATCAGCCAGTCCTGCACTGCCGCTACACGGTCGCGCAGCACTTCCGGAGCAAGGGGTTTCTGACTGGCATATTGCGAGAAATGCCCGATGCCGTTGGGTATCAACTGCCGGCACTTGGTGGTGTCGAGCTTCCCCTGGTCGTCAAACAACACGTCCATATACCCGCTTCTCAACTGGGCGATACGCTCCTCTTGAGTCATCTTGTTGTAGATTTCATCTATCTGCTGTTCCATGTCGGCAGAACTACAGCCCGCCAATAGTATGGCCATGCACATGATTGCTATTCCTTTCATAATTTGATTGATTGTTTTTGCCTGTGGTGAAAAAAGGATGTCTCTCGTTTCGTTGTCTTTCCTTTTGCTTGCAAATATATGCTGAAAGTTTGTCTTTTGCAAATTATGTGGGAAGTTTTTTCCTTATGCCCAACAAGGATGAAAAAAGCCTCCATACGATGTGCATGGAGGCTTTGCTTTTTTTATTCAGTTTTCATTTTCCCATCTTCACCCTTGCAGGTTCGCTGCCACTGCCACCAATAGAGCGTAAAGAGACAGATTAATAGTTTTCTTGTCTTCTCCATTTTTCAATTTTAGGTTTTAGGAAATAGAGACTTTAAGAATAATCGATGCAAAATTAAGAAAAGTCGAGTGCAAAACAAAATGAATTTTTCATTTTTATGCTGAGACGATTTTGAAACATAATGGTTTTCATCCATTTATTTGAAATGAGACATGAGAGGATTGCCCGATTCAATAAATATCTACTACATCTATAAATAGGATATGTCAAAAACTGAACTAGTCTTTTTCCATTGAAGCAGAGCTTCTTCTATTTTCCTTTTCAGCATAAGTCGTCTATGATGATTTCAGTTTGCAAAGATACATTTTTTCAAACGAATAATTCGCATTAGCTACACTTTTTCAAACGATAAAAAACAAAATCATACATTTTTTCAAACGAATAATTCGAATTCACTACATCCCTATGTCGCCAAGTTATAAAAATGAGAGTGTGCCAAATTATTCATTTTGACACACCCCCTTTATTTCAATCCTTTATTCCCGCCTTTTTTACTTCTTGACAAACTTGCGTATGCCAACAGGTGTCCTTACGACATAAATGCCGTTGGGCAAAGACGACAGGGAAATGGTGGCTTGTCCGTTGGAACCGACAGCCTTACGTGAGCAGAGCCTTCCACCGATGGTATAGACTTCAGCAGTAGCACCAGGACGATGACCTGTCAGCAGAAGTTGGCCATTTTGCATGGAAAGCGCGGGAGCATTCGGGATGTTCTCAATGCCAGCAAGAGCATCAGCATACATGTCCTCCACTTGCCCTCTCATCATCATGACAATCTCTATCAATTCGTTGAATATTCCTTTGACCTCTCCCATGAATTCAGGGAAATTCTCCTCAGAGAAGTACTCTTGCAAAGGAAAAGTGGAATTGTCGCTGGTGAAGGTGATGGTGGGATTGACCGTCCACTCCTCCTCTACCTCATCATAATAAGGAGCGAGTCCCAGCATGCCACTTGGACTGGTGCTATTGTTGTAATAGAAGTTGCCGCTCATCTTGGTGTTGAGCAGGTTCAGGAATTGCAGTACTTCTGCCTCACTCTGAAAATCGGGAGCACTGGAGGTGGTGGTTATGAAGTCGTAGAGGTCGGGGATGTTGCCTTTGGCTTGCAAACGTCCCATGACATCCATGTTGAAATTCAACGATTGAAGACCTATGTTCTTGATAACCAGCCCACTTTCATCGAAATCAAAAATGCCATCTTCCAGGTTGAGCGTTCCTGGAGCATTCAAATCCAATGAGAGGAGTGTATTTCCTTCACTCTTGGCATTGTATGAGAAGTTGATGCCTGTTCCTGGCTTGTAGCCCACACGGTTCATTTCGAAATCGAATGTTCCGGTATCAACACCTTTGACAGCTGCCGCAGAATTGGCTCCCGAGCTTGATTTGCTCTTGGCGAAAGAAGCATTCATGCTGACTATGAAACCGTTTTTCAGTGGATCCCAGTCTTCTGTCAGCACAGAGAGGTCGAAAGTGAAAGTGGCAATCATCAGTTGCTTGCTGCCCTGTGTCATTGTATATTCCACTTTTTCAGGTACTTCAAGGGAAATGAGTTTCACGCCATTAACATAGTCATTGATGATGTCAGTGCCCTCTTCGTCCTCATCTTCCCATTCATCTTCCTCGTCTTGCTCTATAGGCAAATAAACGGTCTTTCTTGCCCCACTGGTAGTCATCTTGAACACACAAAGCGAGCCGTTGTCATCGTTGAAAGCGAACTGCAGGTCATTTGCCGGTCCCTCTTTCACCCAACGGTCATTGACGACCTTGAAATGGCCAGTGAAATTAGCTGCACGTACAACAAGCAGGTAACCGTCGGAGATGCCAAAATGTGGTTCGGTGACTGCCGTCCTCATCGCCTCAAGACTACTTAGTCCCCAGTTGGTGATTTCTTTGGTATCATACTCTGTAATACGGTTGAGCAAGTTTACAACATTGCGGTAGGCTTCCACATCCCAATTGTTGAGCATGTCTTTTCCCAACTGATTGATAAAATCCTTGTCAGAACTTGCCTGGGCATAGGAAAAAGTCCAGCATGATGACAACAACATCACAAATAGAAGTAATCGTTTTTTCATATATAACAGAACGCAGCACTGGTTAGCAATAAAATACACTCTCAAAAATCAAGTTGAATAAGAAATGCCATTAGCCTTGGTGCCGCTTTACAAGGCTGGAACATTCATTAATGTTTGCAAATATAAACAATTCTTGTAATAATACAAAATATACTTGCACATTTATTTTGCATGTATTTCGCACACTTATTTGCGATTTTGGGGGAAATGTTTTTATATTGTCGATTTTTTGCTTATTTTTGCGAACAAAAGAAAAGTCAGACAAATTAATATATTACAGAAATGTTCAAGAAATTTATGTTGTTTTCTGTTCTGCTATCCATGTTTTCAATGGTGCTGTTAGCAGAGCCCACGGAGTTTGTTGTAGGGAATACGAAAATCTGTGTGGAGTTCTACACGCCACAGACAGTGCGGGTGGTGAAGTCACTCAAAAGCCACGATTATGAGAAGCAAAGTCTGGTGGTGACTACAAAACATGACGACGTGAAGATAAACCAAAAAGGCAACACCGTGAGCAGCAGTGCCCTCTCCGTGAAAGTAGATCCAAAGACGGGAGCTGTCACTTTTACGGCAAAAGGAAAAACTCTGCTACGCGAACGTGGAGCCGCCACCTTTGAACCACGCACCGAAGGACCGGATGCAGGCAAGTTCAGAGTCACGCAGACTTTCTCGCTCGACAAGGATGAGGCAATCTATGGACTGGGAACGATACAAAATGGCAAGATGAACCGCCGGGGCGAACACAAGCTGATGGAACAGTCGAACCTGGAAGACTTCCAAAACGTGCTGCAGAGCATCAAGGGATGGGGCATCTACTGGGACAACTATTCACGCACGCAGTTTGACGATGATGCCATCAAGGGCATGTCGTTCTCTTCCGAGGTGGGCGAATGCATAGACTACTATTTCATGTATGGCGGTTCGGCTGACGGGGTAATCGCACAGATGCGCCAAATATCGGGCGACGTGCCCATGTTCCCGCTGTGGACCTATGGTTTCTGGCAATGCAAGGAGCGCTACAAGAGTGCCCGTGAACTGTTGGGCGTAGTTGACAAGTACCGCGAACTGCAAGTGCCGCTCGACGGCATAATCCAGGACTGGCAATACTGGGGCTCCAATTACCTATGGAACGCCATGGACTTCCTCACGGAGGAATATGCCGACGGCGAGAGGATGATAAGCGACGTGCACAAGAAGAACGCCCACTTCATGATAAGCATCTGGGCAAGCTTCGGACCAAAGACGAAGGCATACCGACAACTCGACGAGAAGGGATTGCTCTTCGATTTCGAGACATGGCCACAGAGCGGACTTACCTTCTGGCCGCCACGCATGGACTATCCTTCGGGCGTGCGTGTCTATGATGCTTTCTCGCCCGAGGCACGCGACATCTACTGGCAAAATCTGAGGAATCTCTTCAACAAGGGTACCGACGCTTGGTGGATGGACTCCACCGACCCAGACTTCTTCAATCCTAAAGAGTCCAACTACGACCACAAGGCTGGCGCCAATGGCACATGGCGCTCGCTGCGCAATGCCTTCCCATTGGAGACCGTGCGCGGAGTGTATCAGGCACAGCGCAAGGAGTCGGACAAGAAACGTGTGTTCATCATGACTCGCTCTGCCTTCGCCGGACAGCAGCACTACGGCTCGGGAATGTGGAGCGGCGACGTGGCATCCTCATGGGACATGTTGCGCAAGCAGGTGCCTGCCGGACTAAGCTACTCGTTGACGGGCTGTCCCAACTTCAACACCGACATCGGCGGCTTCTTCTGCGGCTCGTACAACACAAGGGGTGGCGGCTCGGCTCCAAAGAACCCACAATTTCAGGAGCTATACGTACGCTGGATGCAATACGCACTGTTCTGCCCTGTCTTCCGTAGCCATGGTGCCGACGCTCCTCGTGAAATCTGGCAATTCGGCAAGAAGGGCGAACCTGTTTATGACGCCATCGAGAAGCAGATCCGTCTGCGCTACCGCCTGTTACCTTATCTTTACAGCACAGCATGGCAGGTGACAAGCAACAATGAGAGTTATCTGCGCCCCTTGTTCAGCGACTTTGCCGCCGACAAAAAAGTCTGGGACATGGCTGATGAGTTCATGTTCGGTCGCAGCATTTTAGCATTACCCATCCTCAATCCGCAATATACTCAAGAGCAGGTGATACGCGAGGATGCCATGACGGGATGGGACCGCAAGGAAGTGAAAAACAATGGAGCAAATAATGAACAGGTGGCATGGAACGAGACGAAGACTGCCACGAAATATCTGCCGAAGGGTGCCGATTGGTACGACTTCTGGACGGGGAAACAATACAAAGGCGGTCAAAACGTGACGCTGCAGACACAGTTCGACCGTGTGCCGATGTTCGTCCGTGCCGGCAGCATCCTGCCTTTGGGCGAGGAAATGCAATACGTGGGTGAAAAGCCATGGGACAACCTTGAGATACGTGTCTATCCTGGTGCCAATGCCTCTTTCAACCTCTATGAGGACGAGGGCGACAACTATAATTATGAACGCGGTCAATACAGTGAAATCACCTTCAATTGGGCAGATGCCAAACACACGCTCACCATAAGTCCACGCAAGGGCCAGTTCCCAGGAATGCTGCAACAGCGCCGCTTCACCATCCTGCTTCCCGGCCAAGCCCCCTCAGAAGGCAAGACCGTGGAATACAATGGCAAGGAAGTGACAGTGAAATTATAAACCAACAACCACCACCATTTATAAGACAGAATAAAAATGAGAACTTTTTTCAATGTAGAAGATCTTGGCGACCTTAAAGCAGCCCTTGCCGAGGCACAAGAAGTGAAAAAGAACCGGTATGCATACCAGCATCTTGGAAAGAACAAGACGCTGCTGATGATATTTTTCAACAACAGTCTGCGCACACGTCTGTCAACACAAAAGGCAGCCACAAACTTAGGCATGAATGTCATCGTGCTTGACGTGAACGCTGGCGCATGGAAACTGGAGACCGAACGTGGTGTCATCATGGATGGCGACAAGAGCGAACACTTGCTTGAGGCAATTCCCGTGATGGGCAGCTATTGCGACATCATTGCCGTGAGGTCGTTTGCCGGACTCACCGACAGGGAGTTCGACTATGCAGAAACCATCGTTGGACAGTTTGTAAGATACAGCGGACGTCCAGTCATTGCCATGGAGACCGCCACCGTGCATCCGCTGCAAGCATTTGCCGACCTCATCACCATCGAGGAATACAAGCCCGTGGCACGCCCAAAGGTGGTTCTCACATGGGCGCCCCACTGCCGCGCACTGCCTCAAGCTGTTCCCAACTCTTTCGCACAATGGATGAATGCCGCTGACGTAGATTTCGTAATCACTCATCCCGAAGGATATGAATTGGACCCGAAATTCGTGGGTGGAGCGCGCGTGGAATACGACCAGCACAAGGCTCTTGAAGGCGCACATTTCGTATATGCAAAAAACTGGAGCTGCCCAGGCTTGACAAACCCAGCAGACTATGGCAAGATATTGAGTCGTGACATGAACTGGACCATCGACACCGAACACATGTCTTGGACCGACAATGGATACTTCATGCACTGCCTGCCTGTGAGAAGAGGCCTCATTGTCACCGACGACGTGATAGAGAGCGACCATTCCATTGTCATCCCAGAAGCCGCTAACCGCGAAATATCGGCTGAGACAGTCATCAAGCGAGTGCTCGAAAGCGGCATCTGACAAAATCCAAAGACTAATAGGTGTTCAATAATATACGATAGTTTTTTGCAATTTGTCAGGATGCTGACAGCAGCAAGGACACACATGCAGTGAGTCCTTGCTGTTTTTTTCAACTTTAAGAAGCAAAATATAGAAAAAATATGTAATTTTGCAGACCAAATAAGAATATCAAGACATGGACAAATACATTATCTTTGCTCCAAAAGGCAGAGGGAGGTTTGCAAATCGACTTGGCGAACTCTACTTGACTATCGGCGATTACATCGACATGGAGAAAACTGAAGGACGACACCTGCAATTCTGCAAGGTCTTCCTGAGCGATGCACAAAACCAATACGAGGAACTTACACAATCCCCGCTTTATACCGAAATCATTTCCACAGCAGCCAATTCAATAATAGAACAACCACCTCTCGACGGTTCGAAAATCACCATCATGGTGAAAACCACCGACGATGCCGACAACTTCATTCTGCACAGCATACGCCTTTCGGAAGAAGAGACCCGCGGAGCCAACTCGTACATCCAGACCATGCTCATCTTCAACAAATACCTTGACAGCATCAAGGATATGGGCATCACGATGAAAGAGCAATGTGTTAGGACATGGATATACGTCGCCGACATCGACGTGAACTATGAAGGCATGGTGAAGGCACGCAACGACATCTTCCGCAACCAAGGGCTGACACCCGAAACCCACTTCATAGCGAGCACAGGCATAGGCGGATTCTCGCAGACACGCAGCGCATCGGTGGCTATCGACTTCCTCACCTTCCCCAAAGTGAAGGAGAGCGACAAGAAATACCTGCAAGCTCTCGACAACCTCAATCATACTCACGAATACGGCGTGTCGTTCGAACGTGGCACACGACTGACACTCAATGGCAAGCAGACATTTTTCATTTCCGGCACCGCCAGCATCGACAAATACGGCAAGGCGATGTATATCGGAGACATCGAAAGACAGACGGCACGCCTCTTGGAAAACATCGGCGCTCTGCTGCATGATGGAGGTGCGACAATGAACGACATACAATATTTCAACGTCTATCTGAGAGACCCATCCGACCGCGACCTGGTGGAGGGATTCCTCAACAAAGCCTACCCCAACATTCCTCATGTGCTGTTGCAAGGCAAGGTGTGCCGACCAGAATGGCTGGTGGAGATGGAATGTGTGGCATTAAAGGCCGATGCCACATGCTGAGGAAACTTGGAATACGCCCTTTTGAATTGCTGGCAATTCTCGCTTGGGGAATTGCCTGCTGGGGGTTCTTCCAGTTTTTCTACCCTTACCACTTCTTCTACCAAGAGCAGAACCAACTATTCCTGCTCACAAGCGAATATCTGCTCTCCTACCGTCAAAAGCCGGCTTGGTTAGCTTGCATGGCAGGCGACTTCCTCACACAGTTCTACTACTACCTGTATGCCGGCGCCGCCATCCTCACCCTGTCACTGCTCACAATAGGCGACTTGGCACGACGGGCATTGCAGCACGCCGGCATCAAAAGAGGATGGGCGTTTGTTTGTGCCATCATCATCATGACCATGGAAGCCATCTTCTGCTTGAAAACGGAATTTAGGCTGTCATCACTCATGGCTCTTGGGGGTGGTCTGTTTTCATACCTGTTGCTGAGTCCGCTGTTCAAGCACGGGCGGTGGACAGCCACTTTCATCATGGCGGCGGCATCCGTACCCATTTACTGCATGTTCGGCTACGGATTGTGGGCGTTTCAGGCTCTCGTCATCATCTACACATGTTTGCATCACCGTGGCAAGTCTCTCATATGGGACATCACGCTGTTGGGATTGATAGTGGTCATAACAATAGCATTGTTGGCATCGGGACTGCATGGCTACAACTTGAATGCAAGCTGCGCGATGACTTATCCTGGTATTGGCAAGCCAGCAATGCCAGATTTCATCCTTGAAAAAGACCTCGCAGCAGACAACGAATACCATTTCGGCAATTACAAGAAAGTGGAACAAATGGTGGAAAGCGACGACAACCCCACCGATGAGATGCTGTATTTCTACAACCTCGTGAAAGCACAAAAAGGAGAACTGCCCGACCATCTACTGCGTTTCACCCCAAACCAGCTTGGCACGTTTTATCAAATAGGGCCCAAGAGCAACAAACTCACCATCATCAACATGAACGAGCTCTATTGGGCTCTTGGCGACATGACACTGACCGAACGAGCCGCCATGATGACCAACGTGTTCTCTCCACAGAACCGCAACGTGCGCATGATAAAGCGACTGGCGGAATGCAACCTTGTCAGCGGAGACTCCCTTGCGGAACAGAAATACCTACGGCTTCTCCAAAAGACTTGGGTATATGCAGATTGGGCAAAGCTAATGACTCAGAAAGAACCGAAAGCATATAGATACATACTCGAAAAGAGAAAATTCACAAACCAAGCAGATACCATCAGACTGTCGGACAACCTGCACAGGGTGATGATGGAACTGCTCGACTCCAACCCCGACAACACCGTGGCGCTCGACTACATCCTCTGCAGCACTTTGTTGCTAAAGGATATCGAGAACTTCAAGCGCGACTACGACAGATATTGCCACAACTTGGGGCGCGACCGCATCAAACCCATCTATCAACAGGCTCTAATAATATATCTCGCAGGCACCAACGCCCCAAAAGAGAAATGGCAGGAATACATTTTCGACACTGCCCAGATGTCGCTATTCATGGAATACAACAACAAGCGCAGGAACCCGAAATACAAAGACACCTACTGGTATTACTTCGACACTGCAAAAACTCCCAAGCCATGACCTTCCAAAAGAAAGCAAGAATTGTTGCCGCTCTAACGCTAACTCTGCTTGTGATGGCATGCACGCCATCACCCGAAAACGTGATGAAGGTTGACAGGCTGCCCAACATCTACCCCGACTATGCCAATGTCACAATACCAAGCAACATAGCACCTCTAAACATGCTGCTGCGAGACGATGTGGAAGCCGTGGAGCTGAAAGCTATCTGTGGAAACACCGAACTGATGGTGAGGGATAGGGGCAACGCAATTCGATTCGACATCAACGAATGGAAATCATTCATCAACGAATGTACTGGCAAACATGCCACCGTCACCATCACATCGCTCAAGGATGGACAATGGACACAATACGCTCCTTTCCAATGGAAAGTGTCTGCCGACACTATAGACCCATACCTCACGTACAGGCTCATAGAACCAGACTATGAGATTTACCAAAACCTTTCCCTACGTGAACGCTGCATCGAGAACTTTGAAGAACGTGCAATAGCCGACTATGGTTTGGTGGGAAACAGATGCATGAACTGCCATACTTATGGCCACCAAGACCCCACGCTGTCAATGCTATACATCAGGGGAGAAGGCGGTGGAGCCATTCTCAACCGCAATGGCAAGCTCACAAAACTCAACATCAAGACCGACGAAATGGTGTCGGGAAGCGTATATTTCTGCTTCAGTCCCAACGAACGATACATCACCTTCTCCACCAATGTCATCATACCAGCTTTCCATGCAGCTCCAAGAAAAAGGCTCGAAGTGTTTGACAATGCTTCCGACGTGTATGTGGCAGATCTGGACTCTCATGCCATCATCAAAAACAAACTGCTCAGCGACAGTTCATCGTTTGAGACATTCCCCACTTTCTCTCCCGACGGTAAATACATCTATTACTGCGTGTCTCCCAAGGTGAAACTGCCAATGCAACTGAAGGACATGCGTTACAGTCTGTGCCGCATGGCATTCGACGAACAAACAGGATCTTTCGGTGAGACAGTAGATACCATCTTTTCAGGACCTCTGCACAAATTGTCTGTGTGCCACCCACGCATCAGTCCCGACGGCAGACTCATCGTGTTCTCGGTGGCTGAATATGGGACTTTCCCCATCTGGCACCAGGAGGCAGACCTGCGAATGATGAACCTGCAAACTGGAGAGATGTGCGACATGAGCATAGCCAACAGCGACAAGAGCGACACCTACCACAGTTGGGCTTCCAACAGCCGATGGCTCGTCTTTGCCTCCAAGCGCGACGACGGTCTCTTCGGCAAGCCGTATTTCTGCCATATCGACAAAAATGGAAAAGTAGAAAAGCCTTTCGTACTGCCACAACAAGACCCTGAGTTCTACGACAACACTCTAAAATCATTCAACGCCCCAGAACTTGGCAGCGGAAAGTTACCTTTCGATGCTTGGGACGTGAAAAAAGCCACAGAAGGTGCAACAATAGACTTCAAATCTGTCAATTTAAAATAAAAACCCTCATATATTTTGCATTCTGCTTGTCTTGCACTAACTTTGCTCGCTCAAAAGGAGAATGTCAAACCATCATCAAGCCCATGGCAAATCTAAGATTTCAAGTAGTAGAAGAAGCTTTCAAGAAAAAGCCCCTGGAAATTGACTCACCCAAAGAACGCCCTTCCGACTTCTTCGGGAAATATGTGTTCTCACGTGACAAGATGTTCAAATATCTTCCTCGTGACATTTACATGAAGATGGTTGACGTCATCGACAATGGCGCACGCCTCGACCGCTCCATCGCCGACGCCGTGGCGAAAGGCATCAAACAATGGGCTGACGAAAATGGTGTGACACACTATACTCACTGGTTCCAACCACTCACCGAGGGAACAGCAGAGAAACACGATGCCTTCATCGAACACGACGGCAAAGGCGGACTTCTTGAGGAATTCAGCGGCAAATTGCTCGTGCAACAAGAACCTGACGCATCATCGTTCCCCAATGGCGGCATACGCAACACCTTCGAGGCACGCGGCTACTCCGCTTGGGATCCCACCTCGCCTGTGTTCATCATCGACGACACCCTTTGCATACCCACAATCTTCATATCTTACACCGGCGAGGCTCTCGACTACAAGGCACCACTGCTAAGGGCTTTGAGAGCAGTCAACAATGCTGCCACCGAGGTATGCCACTACTTCTACCCAGACGTGAAGAAAGTGACGTGCAACCTGGGGTGGGAACAAGAATATTTCCTTGTGGATGAAGGACTTTACAGCGCGAGACCCGACCTCATGCTCACAGGACGCACGCTCATGGGGCACGACTCGGCAAAGAACCAGCAGATGGACGACCACTACTTCGGAATCATCCCCGACAGGGTGCAGGCGTTCATGAAGGACTTGGAAGTGCAAGCCCTCGAATTGTCGATTCCCGTCAAGACACGACACAACGAGGTGGCGCCAAACCAGTTTGAACTGGCTCCAATATATGAGGAAACCAACCTTGCCATCGACCACAACATGCTGCTCATGTCGCTCATGAAGAGAGTGGCACGCAAACATGGATTCAGGGTGTTGCTGCACGAGAAACCTTTCGCCGGCATCAACGGCTCAGGAAAACACAACAACTGGAGCCTCTCCACCGATACGGGCATACTGCTCCACGGACCGGGAAAGACACAGGAAGACACGCTGCGCTTCGTGGTGTTCATCGTGGAGACCCTGATGGCTGTCTATCGTCACAACGGTCTTCTCAAGGCATCCATCATGAGCGCATCCAACGCCCACCGCCTTGGAGCCAACGAGGCTCCACCTGCCATCATCTCGTCGTTCCTCGGAAAACAACTGAGCGAACTGCTCGAACACATCGAGAAATCAGACAAGAAGGACCTCTTCACGTTGGCAGGCAAACAAGGCATGAAACTCGACATACCGGAAATACCGGAACTGCTCATCGACAACACCGACCGCAACCGTACCAGTCCTTTCGCCTTCACCGGCAACAGGTTCGAATTCAGGGCAGTGGGGTCGGAAGCCAACTGCGCCTCTGCCATGATAGCCCTCAACTCAGCCGTGGCAGAAGCCCTCAACGACTTCAAGGCACGTGTTGACAAGCTGATAGCTCAAGGCGAAGACAAGGCAAGTGCCATCATCGACGTAATTCGCGAAGACATAAAGACATGCAAGCCAATACATTTCGACGGCAACGGATACAGCGACGAATGGGTGAAAGAAGCCACTGCTCGTGGACTCGACGTGGAAAAAAGCTGTCCGCTGATCTTCGACAACTACCTCAGTCCTGAAAGCATACGCATGTTTGAGAGCCTCAATGTCATGAACGCAAAAGAACTGGCAGCTCGCAACGAGGTGAAATGGGAGACATACACCAAGAAAATCCAGATAGAGGCAAGGGTGATGGGCGACCTTAGCATGAACCACATCATACCCATTGCCACACAATACCAAAGCCAACTGGCAAAGAATGTGCTCAACATGTATGAGATTTTCTCAACTGACGAGGCAGAAAAGCTTACAGCACGCAACAAGGGCATCATAAAGGAAATTGCCGAGCGCACGCAAGCCATCGAGACAGGAGTGGAAGAGTTGGTGAATGCACGGAAAATAGCCAACAAGATTGAATCCGAACGTGAGAAGGCAATCGCCTACCACGACACCGTGGCACCAAAAATGGAAGAGATACGCTACGAAATAGACAAACTCGAACTCATCGTGAGTGACGAGTGCTGGACACTTCCAAAATATAGGGAACTGCTATTCATCAGGTAGGTTTCTGTCAGATGTTCCGTTGCCCATTGTCGGAATTGCGTACCACGTAATCCTCTGACACGATAACCTACAGCAATTATCATCTCCAAAGAGTAGAATACTACATTGTAATTTTTACCATCAGCGGCAGTTGTTAAGAAATTCTTAACTACTGAAATCTTATTTAACTCCTTTTCTTTTAGGATATTAGCTATATGCATACTTATATTGGGCTTCGAGGTGGCAAAAAGTTCAGCCATCTGTTGCTGATTCAGCCATATTTTGCCGTCCTTTGCATATAGTGCCACTGACGCGCGTCCGTCAACAGTGCGATAAATGATGATATTCTGTTGTTCGTCCATAGTTTATAATACATTCACCAATAAGATGTTTATTCACATTTTACTATACCCCTCTCTCAGCCCAGTCGCCTCTGTCCAGATTTCTGTATCCGATGGCCTCGGCGATATGGCGCGACTGCACCTTTTCGGAATTGTCCAGGTCGGCAATGGTGCGAGCCACTTTGAGGATTCTGCTGTAGGCACGTGCTGACAACTTCAGGCGTTCCATTGCCAAGCGGAGGATTTCAAGCGACTTGGCATCCGGTTCGGCGTATTCGTGAAGCATCCTCTCGGTCATCATGGCATTGCAGTAGATGCCTTTGTATTTCTTGTATCTCTCTTCCTGTATCTTGCGTGCCGCCATGACACGCGCACGTATGTTGGCGGATGGCTCACCAGGCTTCATTTGCGACAATTGGGCAAATGGTACGGCCTGAATCTCGCAGTGTATGTCGATACGGTCGAGCAACGGTCCGCTGATCTTGCTCATGTACCTCTGTATTTGTCCGGGCGTGCAGACACAGGTGTGGGTGGGGTCACCGTAATACCCGCAGGGACATGGGTTGGTGGAAGCCACAAACATGAACGAACTGGGATATTGCACTGTGTATTTGGCGCGGCTGACGGTTATGACACGGTCCTCAAGAGGCTGGCGAAGCACTTCCAAAGTCTGCTTGCTGAACTCCGACAACTCGTCGAGGAAGAGCACCCCATTGTGGGCGAGCGACACCTCGCCCGGCTGCGCATTGGTGTTGCCGCCACACAGTCCAACCTGTGAAATGGTGTGGTGCGGACTCCTGAAAGGCCGCTGAGAAATAAGCGACGTGTTGCGACCCAACTTCCCTGCCACAGAATGCACCTGCGTCGTCTCAAGACTCTCTGCGAGCGAGAGAGGCGGCAGGATGCTTGGTATGCGCTTTGCCATCATCGACTTCCCGCTTCCCGGCGGACCTATCATGATGATGTTGTGACCACCTGCAGCAGCTACCTCAAGAGCACGCTTGACATTCTCCTGACCCCGCACGTCGGCAAAGTCGAGTTCGAAGTTATATTGCTGTTCGTAAAACTCCTTGCGTGTATCGACAAAAACAGGGTCTTCATGGCTGCTGCCAGTGAGCAGCGCCACCACCTGAGTGATGTCATCCATGCCATAAACCTCAAGGTTGTTCACCACGGCCGCCTCTCGTGCATTGTCGCGTGGCACCACAAGTCCCTTGAATTTCTCCTTCCTTGCACGGATGGCGATGGGCAGGGCGGCACGTATGGGCTTCAGCTTTCCATCCAGTCCAAGTTCCCCCACCAACATGTATTTGTCGAGACAGTCCGACTTTATGTTTCCGTTGGCTGCCAACATGCCTATGGCAATGGGCAGGTCGTAGCTGCTGCCCTCCTTTCGTATGTCGGCTGGCGAGAGGTTGACGGTGAGGTTTGCCAAAGGTATTTTGTAACCTACATTCGGCAATGCTGCCATGATGCGTGCATAGCTTTCCTTCACTGCCGTGTCTGCCATTCCCGAGAGGTTGTACATCACCCCTCGTGTCATGTTCACTTCCACAGTGATTGTGGTGGCTTCAAGGCCCACCACAGCCGCACAATAAGTTTTTGCCAGCATAGGCAAGTGATTTTAGTGTCTTTCGTTGAGCAGTTGGTCTATCTTCTCTTCGAGTTCAGATGTGCTGAGACTCCTTGCCACCACTTTACGGTTTTTTACAACGATATTGTCTGGCACGTCGGCAAGACCTGCCTTCTGCATGGCAGGACTGTCGAAGAGCATGTTGTCGAATATTATGGGCCACGAGAGTGTGTCTCGCTTGATGATGTTTCGGCACGAGTTGCGGTCGGCATCCACACAGATGCTCAGGAGGTGCAGCCGTCCTCCCGAGGAACGCATTTTCCGCCGCAGCTTACGCTGCATCTCCTGACTTTGGTAGTTCCAACTTCCCCACGTGCTTATCACAGTGACGCCATCACCCATTTCGGAATTGCTCACAGCATTGCCATCGATGTCGGTGCCGGAGATTTTCGCCATCGAGGCTCCCACCACCCCATTCTTCAAATGTGCCATTTGTCTTTGCAAAATGATGAGCGGTCCATTTTGTGGTTGTTCCTCAAGCATCTTGGCAGTTAATTTCTCCACCTTGGCATAGTCTGGAGTTGGGGTCATGAGGAAGAACTTTTTCAGCAGATAAATGCCAATGGGCGATTCCGGATGACTGTTGATGGTTTCTTCCGCAATCTTCACCATTTCTGGCGGCGACACCTGCGCAGTCTTTTTCCTGAAAGACGTCATCAGTTCGTTGGCCTTGGTGCCTTTCACGGTCATTTCCTTGATATGCGAAGCGTCGGCCTGTATGTCAACACTCTTTCCTGGCTGTGCGAAAATAGGTTGCTCTGAGAAATTGGGAAAAACGAGCATCAGTATCGCCTCCCTCTCGCAAGGCATCTCGTAGGTAAACCGTCCTCCCATTACTTGAATGGTGTCAACGCCTTCGATGCCTCCCTCTGGACCGTAGATGAAAAATTCCCCTTGGTTCATGTTGAGGAAGCGGCCCGACAATTTGAAATGACCACTATCCACGCCACAAGCTGTAAGCAGCATTAGCGTGGAGACTATGCAAAGAATATGTTTCATGGGAAGAACTGAGGTTTATATAACCCATCTTGAGAAAAGTGCCGCGAGCGGGACTCGAACCCGCACGACCATTCCTGGTCAAGGGATTTTAAGTCCCTCGTGTCTACCAATTCCACCATTGCGGCTGTTGTTGCTGCCATCCACTCACCATGCTGGCTGCAAACTCGGATGCAAAGATAAAGGGTTTTGTCTAAACGGCAAAAAAATCAGCCTGTTTTTTTCATTTCAGTTTACAGACAGCACACCGAACGGCCCTGTGGTGTTGGCACGGTATCTTGTTAGCCGTTTGCCGTTGTCGCCCGAAGAGATGAACCCATCATTGTTGAGGTCATACTGTCTTTTACACTCTTTGCAGGTCGCCAGTCCGTTGGTACTAACTGAGAGTGGTTTGCTCTTCACAGGTATTGCATTAGGGTCGAAGCAGTTGGGGCACTCCCTGTCGTAGGCATAGAATATTGGGGGCACGTTGAGCGACCCATACCCCACTATTATGCCATTGTTGTACCCCAAGATAAGTGTTCGCCGTGCGTCAATGCCATTGGGCAACTGACTGCTGCTTACTCCTGCATTGTTTGAGAAGAAAAACTTATTAGCACCCTTCTCCATTCCTCTGGTGATTGTGCAGAAAATGCCTGGCGCAGCAGGATTCATGGCACTGGCGAGGGTGGCATCCTGGTGAACGCTATTGTCAAACACGAAATAGCATGTTCCTATGGTGAATTCATTCTCGCTGTCGCCACATGCTGTCAGCATCGCAGTAGCCAACAGTGCCATGCACAAGAATTTCCCTATTGCCTTTTTCATGACAGCAATGCTTTTTCCGCCTCCACCATCCTCTCGAAATGGAAACCACCGAGCGTCTCCTCCATCAGTTTCACGATGCGGTCGTTGCATAGGTTGCCGATGCTGCCCTCATGTGTGTGGTGGATGTGCTTGTCCGCCACATATCGTCCAGCTTCTATGTCAAGTCCCACCTTTTTGTAAGCATCGCGGAAAGGCATTCCGGCAGCTGCAAGCCTGTTCACCTCCTCCACCGAGAACATCGGGTCGTAGATAGGGTTGTCGAGGATGTGCTCGTTCACCTCCATACGGTTGATGATGTATGCCGTCATCCTAAGACAGTCTTTCAGTTCGTCGAAAGCGGGCAGGAACACTTCCTTAATCACTTGCAAGTCTCTGAAATAGCCACATGGTAGGTTGTTCATGATGAGTGTCACCTGTTGTGGCAGTCCTTGTATCTTGTTGCTCTTGGCACGTATCAGTTCAAAGACATCGGGATTTTTCTTGTGCGGCATGATGCTGCTCCCCGTGGTGCATTCCTTTGGCAGTTTCACGAAAGAGAAGTTCTGGCTGTTGAAGAGGCAAGCGTCGAAGGCGAGTTTTGCCAACGTGCCTGCTATGGTAGCCATGGCGAATGCCACGTTGCGCTCCATCTTACCACGTCCCATCTGTGCATATACCACGTTGTAGTCCATCGTGTCGAAGCCCAACAGCCGGGTGGTCATGGAGCGGTCGAGTGGGAACGAACTGCCATAACCTGCCGCGCTGCCAAGCGGGTTGCGATTGGTCATGCGGTAAGCTGCTTGCAGATACAGCATGTCGTCGGCGAGGCTTTCAGCATAGGCGCCAAACCACAGTCCGAACGAACTTGGCATTGCCACCTGAAGGTGGGTGTAGCCCGGCATGAGCACATCCTTGTAGAGGTTGCTCTTTGCAATGAGTTCGTCGAAAAGGCTCTTCACATCTTCTGCCAGGTCTTTCAGCTGCTGACGTGTGAACAGCTTCAGGTCCACCAGCACCTGGTCGTTGCGCGAACGTCCACTATGAATTTTCTTGCCCATGTCGCCCAACTTACGGGTGAGCATCAGTTCCACCTGCGAGTGAACATCTTCCACGCCGTCCTCGATGACAAACTCTCCTTTCTCGCAAAGAGCATGGATTTCCTTCAGCGCGGCGAGCAGCGGTGCCAGTTCCTCGGCATGGAGCAGTCCGATTGACTCAAGCATGGTGATGTGTGCCATCGAACCAAGCACGTCATAACGTGCGAGATACAGGTCCATCTCGCGGTCGCGCCCAACGGTGAATCGTTCTATCTCGCTATTTATCTCAAAGTCTTTTTCCCAAAGTTTGCTTGACATTTTCTTTAGCTGTTATTCTACAAGAGCCTATTCTATGTTTGTATTCTATTTATCATTGGGGCAGGTGTGGAACACCTGCATACGGGGAAACTGTTGTTGATGCTTTATTCGTATTTCCCTGCGGCGATGGCGTCTGCTAATTTTTCCAAGCCGGCTTGCAATGGTTTTGAAATCATTCCCTTGACGAAAGGGTTGAGATCCGACTTGATGGTAAGCTTCATCTTGCAAGATGTAGGCGAGGTAGGCAGCAACTGCACCCACAAGTTGAATGGCAGTGGTGATGTCACCGTCTCGTATTTTATGGTCTTGGGTGCCTCCCTGTCGCAGATGCGTATTGAGATGTCGCCCACTGGTGGCACATTCATAGTGATGGAGTCGCTGTCGAAGATGATGTCTTCCTTTTTGTCATCTGGCAGTCGGTCTCTCACTTGCTGACTGAGTGAGAGGTCGCTGAGCTTGTTGTACACAGCCTCTTGCGAAAAATTTATCTCTCTTATGCTGCTTTCAAATTTCGTTTCCATAGCCTTTTTGTGAAGTTGGTGAATATGAATGGTGTGCTTACGCGTTATTCCAATGTGCTGGGTCTTTGCGCCATTCGTCGAGCAGCTGCACATCATCCGAAGAAATATAACCTGTCTCGACAGCCTTTGCCACCACATTGTCATAGTCGGTGAGTGTCACAAGCTGCACGCCGGCATCCTTGAATGCTTGTTCTGCCACAGGGAAACCATAGGTGTATGATGCCACCATGCCTATCACCTCGCAGGCATTCTTGCGAATGGCTTCCACAGCCTTCAGACTGCTTCCACCAGTTGAGATAAGGTCTTCCACCACCACCACTTTCATACCGGGTCGTAGCTCTCCTTCGATGAGGTTTTCCAGTCCATGGTCTTTTGGCTTGCTGCGCACATATACGAAGGGCAGGTGCAGCGAGTCTGCCACCAATGCTCCTTGTGCGATGGCTCCTGTCGCCACTCCAGCAATGGCGTCAGCATCAGGGAAATGCTCCAAAATGGCATGGGTGAGTTCCAGTTTCACATAGTTGCGCAATTCGGGATATGAGAGTGTCTTGCGGTTGTCGCAATAAAATGGTGATTTCCATCCAGATGCCCAAGTGAATGGATTGTTGGGCTGCAATTTGATGGCTTTTATTTTCAGCAGCCTGTGTGCGAAGTCTTTTTTCAGGTTGTCCATGACGATTGTCGTAATATGGTTTGTTGTAAATGCAAAGATACGACTTTCATTTTTTCCTTGCAAGAATAGCATTGGTTTTTTGAATTACATAGACCTGTCACAAATCATTTCTTGGAATAATAAAAGAAACCCATCGGTGGAGAAAGCATGACTGCTTTTTCAACCGATGGTTTTTTGTCAAATTTATATATTTGTTTTTTGTAGAATGGGCTTGGATTATTGGGGAAAGAAAGTGAATCAAATTTTCCGTTCCGGTGGTTCTGGGTTTTATTTCAAATACTTTGCTTATATCAATGTTCTGGGGTTAGTGAGAAATGAATCAAAAACTCCTTCCCAGTGATTCATGATACATTGTAGTAAGCCTGATTTAAGCCTGATGCGGGATAATGTATAACTTTAATATCATAGGTCTCAGTAAGTTTATAAAAATGATATGTAGACCCGTTATATGTGAAGTCTGAAGTGGTATAATCGTGTGACTCAGGAAATTCTGAAGAGGTTAATGAACTACCTTTTTTTAAATAGTATACTTTGACATCTTTATAAACTCCAGGTGGAAGTTGTGTGGTACCATTACTACTCGTATATTCATAGCCTTTATCAAAATATTCTGTTCTACCCTGAAGATAACTATCTATATAAAAACCATATTTACAGTTGGTATTGAAACCTGAGAACTTAGTTTTACATGGAGCACAAAACTCTTGCGGAGTAAAAGTCTCGGCAACAAGGTATGGTTTTGAGTATTCTTTCCTTTCCATTTTTGATAAAAAGATATGTTGTAAAAAGATGTTTAATTTGGACGTTATTTGGCAGCCATTAACTTGTCATTGACAATACGTATTAGGAACAGTTGATAAATCAACTAATTGTTCACCTAAATCATCAAACCAAAGGTATTACCATCCTATAGAGTACGAGTCATTTTCGTATCGTGATATAATTCTCTTTTTATACCATTAGATAGTAAATATCAACAAACCACTATATACTCATTAGGCACGAATTTTTCTTTCACCATAAAAGGTTTTGCATAAAAATTCTTGGCCATATTTCTTTATTTGACAATTTGTGTGCAAAATTAGTCATAGTTGTTGTATTCTCCAAAAAAAAAGGAGAAAAAAGAAAAAAACGTCTTGAAAAAAGAGACATATATCACGCGTATCATGTATCACGGGGACGGGGAATTTGATACGTTTTCAGTATCAGGTTCCCCGTTGTCATTAATCAGACATCACTATTGAATAAGTCATCCATCATATATCACGGGGACGGGGAATTTGATACGTTTTCAGTATCAGGTTCCCCATCTTCTTTATCAGTCATCTTTTTTGAACAAGTCATCCATCAACACCTCGTTCTGCACAATGCCTGAATGCAATCCGTGAAGGATGCCGTAGGTGGTGACCATCGTTATGGCAAGACTTTTCCGCGTTTTTGTTTTTTATCATTTTGGACGCAAATACAAGAAGAACTCGAGTTATGGGCAAATTTGATTGATAATAATTGCCCACAACTCGAAATTTTTATTAGTTATGGGCAAGTTTGATTGATGATAATTGCCCATGCTGACCATTTTGCAGTTGAGGACACCTGCGCTCCATGTCAAATTGTATATTACACCAAAATAAAAAAAGAAAATAAAAAATGAAATGTTTCAAAATGAGAACAAATGAGAACAAATGCGAACAAAATATGAAAAAACCACCAAACATATTCCTAAAGACTCGTTCTTTAGGAAATAATTGTCTTTTCTATCCAAAGTTGGAAAAAGCGGTCATAGACATAGTATTCATTATCTGTCTGGGTTATGAAATCCTTTTCCAGCAAACCCTTTACGGCAGAAACAACAGAACTTGTTGACGGAAGATGGTATTTACGCACAAACTTGCCACCCGAAATATTCCTTACATGTTTCTCAGCCGCAATGGCAAGGAATACATTACGTTGCTTTTCCGGCATTTGGCGAAGCAACTCCGCATAGTATTCCGATGACAATTGAAGGTAGGTGTCAATGGCACGGTCTATCATCTCCATACCACAAGTTTCCCCCTTGGGTGTCAACAAATAAAGCATGTTCATGATACGTTGAACATTTGCTGTAATCCCTTCAAAACGATTATATGCAGCCTCCACCACCTCGTATGATATCTGCCTATTGCCGTTTTTGGCAAACTGTGGTTCTGCGAAAGCCCAATAACGCTCCAGTGATATGGGATGGAGGCCCATGGGCACAACCGACTGATAAAAAGGACGTGATGGAGAAAGAAACATCTTGCTCATCAAATGCCGTTGAGAACCAGCAAATATGAAGTTGGCATTAACACACTGCTGAATCTGTGTGCGAAGAGCGGCTTCCGTATTCTTATTGTCATTATAATAGAGTATCTGTTGAAACTCATCAATGGCTACCAGACAGTGTTTTCCAGCCGTACGCAAATAGTCAAATATCTCGTCAAGTGTGGTCTGTGGTGGTGTCATCTCTCCTACGCCTACCCCCCATACAGGGTTGCCATTTATATCAAAAGATATTTCTGAGCGTACTGACAAGAGAGCATTGACAAATCCCTCCCACACCTTGCGGCCTTTGGGCTTCAGCGCATCGAGTATTGACTTGCCGAAAACATTGACGAAATCACGAAAAGAATTTGTGGCATATATGTCGATATGAAAACAGTAGTAACGCTCTCTGATACCTTCCTGTTGGAAGCAGTGTTTCATCAAGTCGGTCTTGCCTAAACGACGAGGCGACATCAAGGCTATATTATTGCCATTGGCCAACAAATCGGTCAGCATCGCTGTCTCTTCCACACGGTCACAGAAATACTCAGGTCCTGCATAGCCGTTTGTCACAAAGGGGTTGTCCATCATCTTTTCTAACATTTTTCGGCAAAGATAACCATTTTGCCACAATTATCAAAAAATAATTATCAAAAAATGATAATCACAAAACAATGTATCACTTGGACGGGGAATTTGATACGTTTTCAGTATCAGGTTCCCCGTTGACATTAATCAGACATCACTATTGAATAAGTCATCCATCAAGATTTCATTCTGCACAATGCAAAATACCTAATAAAGTCAAATCCCTTCACTCCATAGCATTTTAAAAAAATCTTTGACATGGATGCACTCTATTTCTCCCATTTTGCGGTTTATTATATCAAGTGACACGATGATGCGGCGGCTCTGCGGGTACTCTTCTCCAAATGTTTTGAGACCTTTTAGGTGACGTGGCAGTATCTCCTCTGCTGACTTTATTTCAATGGCTACCCGAGCCTCGCCAATGACTGCATCGACCTCTATGCCAGTATAAGTGCGCCAATAGGATAGTTTCTCTTCTGAATGACTGTAGTGCTGCCATGCGATTATTTCCTGCATGACAAGATGCTCAAAGGCATGGCCGTATTCAGCAGAACCTCGCACAAGCACTTTTCTGTGTAGCAGGTGGTTCACAATGCCTACATCGAAATAATAGAAACGAGGTGCCTGCACAACCCTTCGCTTCATTACTTTTATATAGGCAGGAATACGATGCCCAACAAGTGTGTCTTCCAATATGTCGAAATAGGCACTGACGGTTGTCGCACTAACGCCACACTCTTGTGCAATGTTATTGTTGTTGACAATCTCACCGCTCGTCAAGGCTGCCACTTCAAGAAAACGCTGAAACGCTCCAAGGTTTCTCACCAAGGCTTCTTCTTTAATCTCTTCTTTCAAATAAACATCGATGTATGCAGCAAGGTGTCGGGAAGGATTCTTTGCCAGATAATGTGTAGGCAACATTCCGTACATGACAGCATGGTCGATGTCGAAATCGGGTATCTCAGCACTTACTAATGGATAAAGGTAAACAGGAAGAGCACGCCCTCCCAATGTGTTGTGCCCTTTACGCTTGAGTTTTCTTGCACTTGAACCACATAGGATAAAGACCAAACCACTCTCAACAATCAGGCGGTGTACTTCATTAAGTAATACGGGCACTTCTGGTATTTCATCTATGACAACCAAAGTACCTTCTGCCTTGTCTTTAAGTGATTCGTATAACAACACCGGACGGCGACTGAAGCGGCTCCTTATGTTCGAGTCGAGCAGGTCGATGTATATGGAATTAGGAAATTGTTGGCGCAAAATTGTTGATTTTCCTGTTTGACGTGCTCCAAATAGGAAAATGCTACCATCTAATTCATTGGATAATTGTAAGATACGATTAAGCATATATGTTTTTTATATTATTCTTTACTTGTGATTTTTATTCAAAATCAAAAGTAGTACTTGTGATTTTCATTCAAAATCAAAAGCAGTACTTGTGATTTTCATTCAAAATAGAGCACAAATATATAAAAAAATCGAGTTATGGGCAAGTTTCATTGCACATAATTGCCCATAACTCGATATTTTTATTAGATATGGGCATGTTTGATTGATAATAATTGCCCACAACACGATATTTTTGTTAGTTATGGGCAAGTTTCAATGTATGTATTTGCCCATAACTCGATATTTTACAGGCGAGGGCACCTGCGCTCCATGTCAAAATTTATTTCCCTAATTCATTGACATCCCACTCATCGCGCCACTTGATGACGGGCTTGCCATCTTCAAAGGTGATGGGTAGCCAGATGTATCGGGCATCACTCGGATGCCTTGGTCGCCAGATGTCGGCCATGAAGATGAACTGGTCACCTACAGGCAAGACATAAGTAGATTGTCCACCAAAAGTGATTTCCTGCTTCGGTCCTACACAAGGATTGGGATGTTTCGTCCATGGTCCCCAGATGTTAGGGGCAGAGAACATGCGTGCTTCGTTGGGGTCCCAACCGGTACAGCCGGATGTAATCATCCAGTAGGTGCCGTCTTTCTTGAAGATGGCGGGAGCCTCATTATGTCCTGCCGGCGCCAGACGCGTATAGCGACCGGTGTGATGCAGGTAGTCGTTGGTGAGTTCGGCAATATGGATGGTCAGGTTGTCCTCCGAAGAGAAGATGTGGTATGCCTTGCCGTCGTCATCCACGAAAAGTGTCATGTCGCGCGACATCTGTCCTGTGCCGAAATCCCGCTTCACAAAGAGCCCCTTGTCAACAGCCTTGTACCATTCTGGCGTCCACCATTTCTTGTAGTTGTCGATATCAAGTGTGTCCAAGACAGAAATCTCCTTTTGTCCGAACTCCATCGGATAGGTGCCCGCGTTGGCACGTTGTGAATAGATGAACTTGTAAGGTCCCTCCGGCCTGTCGCTCACAGCCACGCCATATCGTGCTGCATTGTAGCCCCTGCCCTTCAGTTCGAGATGAAACCACATGCAGAATTTCTTTGTCGTCTTGTTGTATATCACCTTTGGACGTTCCAGTATGCAACCGCGTTCTATGTCGTGGCCACGCTGTTCGCTGACACTCAGCGCCACGCCACAGTTGCGCCAGTTTACCAAGTCTTTCGATGCATAGCACATCACCCCAACCAGTGCATCAGAGGTCCTGTCGGACTTATGCTCACCAAACCAATAATACGTGTCGCCATATTTCAATATGCCGCCGCCATGGGCGTTGATGTGACGACCACTGTCATCGCGCCACAGTTCTCCGCTCTTGATGGAGGTGTTTTTGGGTCGGCTGTTCCAATACTGCTCCAACCGCTTTGCCTCAGCCTTGGTGATTTGGATAACGGAGCCATGCTTTGGCGACACGAAATTGGTGGCTTTCATCACCCCCTCGTTGAATCTGCCCAAGGGCTTGAAAGTCTTGAAGTCGGATGTTTCCACGAAACCGAAGTTATGTGGGTTGACGCTATATATGTCATACATCACCACCCACTTGTCCTCACCGATGCGCTTCCATACGTTGGGTGCCTCGCAACCACGGTCCTCGGCATCTATCTGTTCATCGTGATAGTCGCTGAAATGATTTATCTTGTCGCTTATCATGTACTTTATCCCTCCAGGGTTTTCCTGCGCCACGTAGGTCATGAAGTAGCGTCCATCGGGCATCGGGCAGATGTCGGCATCAAGCACCTGTATCTTCTCGTCAGGATACTCGAAAAGCAGCTGTGGCTCAGTTTCCAGCGTGGTGAAATCCTCATTGGCATAACTATAATATAGTTTTGTCCTGCCACCCGCATCTTGTCGTATGGTGAAATACACCATCGGCTTGCCCACGGCAGGGTCCCAGATGGTCTGTGGCGCCCATGCACATCCAATCTCACCGAACTTCTCCGGGAAGAGCTCGTCGATGTGCACCTCGGTGTGTGTCCAATGTATCAAGTCTTCGGAAGCCATGAGCACCAGACCTCGGTTGTTGCCCCAGCCGTATTTGTCAGGGCGCTCCCATTGTGTGGTGCGCAGTCCTTTCTGCTTTCCAAACACGTGGAGATCGGTCATGGCAATGTAGAACTTGCCATTGGGTGCCCGATAGATGTGTGGGTCGCGTATCCCCCTCTGGTCTGCTATGGAGTCGCCAGCAATGATAGGGTCAGAACCGTTGATTGCCGTGAAGGTGTAACCATCGTAGCTGATGGCCATGAACAATGAGTGTGTAGGGTCGTTGAAATAGGTGAAGAGATAGGCTCCCATGTCCTTCTCAGTAAGTTTTCTTTGTTTCTTAGCTTCGGAGGGTGCAGCAAATGCCATGAGCAGAGCTGACAAGAGTAGTAATTTTTTCATAATAATAAAGATGCTATCCAGGTTGTAATGTCTTTTCAACTTTTAGTCAGACATCAACATGCGTATTTTTCTGCGAAGATAGGTATTTTCTTTGTTATTTCCAATTTTTCAAACAACTTTGGCAAGGAGGTGTAGATAAAAGGAGCGGGCGTTTGCAAGAAAAGCCTTGCTGAAAGTTGGCGCTATGATATTTTTTGTGTATGTTTGCAATCGCAAATAGATGAACCAACAATCCATTTTACACCATACTTTTCAAATGCCTACATTACCCATGAAAGCAAAATTGACACTCCTCTTACTACTGATAACACTCACAACTAACGCACAAAGCACCATCAACCTGCAAGGCGAATGGCAGTTTGCCATCGACCGTGGAAAGAGCAAAAATGCGAAAGCCTCCCCTATTCCAAAGAAATTCAAAGAAAAGGTGATGCTGCCAGGCTCCATGCTCACCAACGGAAAGGGAGACATCATAACACCCACCACACAATGGGTGGGATCGCTCTACGACTCATCATACTACTTCAACCCACGCATGGAGCCCTACCGCCATCCGGGCAAGATGAAATTCCCATTCTTCCTCACCCCAGAACGCCATTTCGTGGGAAACGCATGGTACATGCGCACTGTGGAAGTGCCAGCCGACTGGCATGGCAAGACCGTGATCCTATTCCTGGAACGCCCACACATCGAGACCACTGTATATGTCAACGAGCAAGAGGTGGGACACCAGATGTCGCTCAGCACACCACACCAATACGACGTAACGAAACATCTCGCTTACGGCAAGAAGAACAAGATCGCTATAAAAATATATAACGGTATTGAAAACGTATGCGTGGGACAAGACTCACACAGCGTGACCGACCAGACACAAGGCGACTGGAACGGCATCATAGGTGCAATGGAACTGCGTGCACAGCCAATCATCTTCCGCAAGCGTGTGGAACCAGACATCAAGCACGCCTCAGCCAAAATATTCATCAACGACACCACATACAACATAACGTTGGAAAAACCACTACGACTGTGGAGCGAGGACAACCCGCAACTCTACACTGTGAAGGTGAACTATCGTGGCGACTCCATCCCCGTAACCTTCGGCATGAGGGAAATTGGCATCATTGGCAGGCAATTCACACTCAACGACATTCCCATCTGGCTGCGGGGCACCGTGGAGAACTGCTGCTTCCCTGAGACGGGATATCCTCCCACCGACGTGGAGTCGTGGCTGAAAGTATTCGGCAAATGCAAGGAATATGGGCTCAACCACATTCGCTTCCATAGCTACTGCCCTCCCGAAGCTGCCTTTACTGCTGCCGACCAACTGGGTCTTTACCTACAGCCAGAAGGACCTTCATGGCCCAACCATGGGGTGAGGCTGCGCCGAGGAATGGCCATCGACAACTACCTCACCGAGGAATGCAAGCGCATTATCGACACCTACGGCAGCCATCCGTCGTTGGTGATGCTGGCAGCAGGCAATGAACCTGCCGGAGACTGGGTGAGCTGGGGCAAGGACTTCGTGAAGGAGATGAAGGCATACGACCCGTCACGCGTCTATTGCACAGCCAGCGTCGGTGGCGGATGGGCTTGGGACGAGGGCTCGGAATATCATGTCAAGGGCGGCGCCCGCGGACTGGACTGGGACAACCATGCACCTCAGAGCACTGACAACTTCGACGAGATGGTGAGACTGCCAAGAAATTTCAAACCTACAGAGGAGCACCCTGTGAACACTCAGCCATACATCAGCCACGAACAAGGACAATGGTGCGCCTTTCCAGACTTCAAGGAGATAAGCCAATACACAGGAGCACACAAACCTGGGAACTTGGAGATTTTCCGCGACCTGCTCGAACAGAACGGCATGGCATCGCAAGCAGAGAAATTCCTCATGGCAAGTGGAAGGCTGCAAACACTGGCATATAAATACGAGATGGAGCGCAACCTAAGAAGCAGCGATTATGCGGGATTCCAACTGCTGTCACTCAACGACTACAGCGGACAAGGCACGGCATTAGTGGGCGTTCTCAACGTACACTGGCAGGAGAAGGGCTACTGCACCGCCAAAGACTGGAGGGAATTCTGCTCTGAGATAGTGCCGCTGGCTCTATTCCCCACCTTCGTCTTCAACAGCACCGACACCATCTGCATAGGTACTGCCCTCTACAACACTACAAGCAAATATGGCGGTGCATTGACTTATACTGTCTCCGACGGAGACAATGTGCTGTTGGACAGCGTATGCAGCGTGGGACAAACAATCATTCTCGACCCATCGGGCATTGTCAGACCCACAAAACTGCGTCTCACCCTTTCTGTTTATGGGTATCACAACCACTATGACTTTTGGGTGTACCCACAAAATTTGCCGGCAGAAAACACCAATGGAATACTCGTAACTGACACCCTCGACAGAAAAGCTCTCGACATGCTGGGAAGTGGTGGCAAAGTGCTGCTCTGCGCCGCCGGCAAGGTGCGCTATGGCAATGACGTGCGACACACCTTCCTGCCCGTATTCTGGAACACAAGCTGGTTCAAGATGCGACCTCCACACACCACAGGCAGCTACATTCAAAGCAGCCATCCCGTGTTCGCAGACTTCCCCACCGACGATTGGCAAAACCTGAACTGGTGGGAACTGGTGAACCGCACACAAGTGATGAACCTTGCAGAATTTCCCGCCGAGTACCAACCCATCGTGCAGCCGATAGACACATGGCACGTGTCACGCAAATTGGGAATGATGATTGAGGCTAATGTGATGGGCGGCAAGTTGTTGATGACCACAATAGACATAAACAACATAAAGAACAGGCCTGTGGCACGTCAACTCCGGCACTCCATCATAAGATACATGCAATCGGACAAATTTGCTCCTGCCACAACCGTCGCGCCAGAGGTCATCAGCCATTTGTTTGAAAAGGAGGCGCCCCCAGTGAACATGTTCACCAAGGACTCCCCCGACGAGTTGAAGCCAAAACTCAAATAAGGCTATTTCCCTTCCTCTATTTCAGAAAAACCGTTCCAGTAACTGGCAGTCTCATAGACTTGCTTGCATCCCAATGGCACCACCAACCGTTTCCTTGGGGTGTCATTAAATGTGTTCTTATCTACGTTTGCTGGCCTACGCAACCTCACTTCCATGGTCTCAAGATTCTTGCATGACGCAAATGCCATGTCGCCGATGCTGATGATGCTTGATGGCAAATATATGTTCTTCAAGTCTGGGCACTCTGCGAATGCACGTTCACCGATAATCTTTATTCCCTCATGAAGCCGTATCGAAGTCAGTCCATAACAAGCGAAAAAAGCTTCTTTGCCTATCTTCGTAACCACCGTAGGAATCTTCGTATTGCGGCATCCCACCAACAAGGTGTTGCTAAGAGTCTCGATGATGGCATCGCACTTCCCATGTGAGTCGAAAACCGGGTTTTCGGTATGCACAGAGATGCTGACAAGCGACTGGCAACCGACAAAAGGACATTCGCCCAACGAAGTGACGCTCGACGAGATGGAAACCGACCTTAAGCGGGGGCAGAAGGCAAAGGCTTGTTCACCAATAGCAGTCACACCCACAGGGATGCTGATGGACTCAAGACCTTCTGTGCCATAGAAAGCCTTGTCGCCTATTGTATATACATTGGACGGGAACCTCGTCGTGCTGCATCCTTGTATCATAGACTCCGACGCCTTGTCTATGATGGCGTTGCAGCCCTGCCTGGAGTCATATGATGCATTATTCTCATCCACGGTGATGCTGGCGAGGTTGGCACACCCCTGAAACGCTCCCACGCCGATATGCTTCACGCTGGCAGGGATGTGGATGGAAGTAAGGCTGGTACAGTCGCCAAAGGCTCCGTCGCCAATACTCACCACGCCCTCGGGTATGCTAATGCTCGAAAGAGACTTGCATCCATAAAAAGCCTCTATGCCTATCACGGTGACACCCTTGGGCAGCACAATGCTGTCAAGACTGGTGCAATCTTTGAAAGCATAGTCGCCAATGACCTTCACCGTCTCTGGAATGACAAATGTTGGCAAGCTGGAACAGCTTTGGAAAAGGAAGTCGCTTATGCTGTCCATTTTGCATCTTACCTTCACCGACTTCAGGTTTTTGCAACCCATGAATACCCCATAACCAATGGTCTTGACACGAGAAGGTATGGTGACATCATTCAATTTCTCACAATTGGCGAAAGCCTCATCACCCAACCTCTCTATGCTCGCAGGAATGGTCACCGAGGTCAATCCTTCACATCCATAGAAGGCATAGTCACCCACACCATTCACAAAATAGTCGTTGGCGGATGATGGTATGGTGATGTGTCCGCGATAATTGCCAATGGCTGCCATTCTCGTACCACCAGTTCCCACCTCGCAGTTTTTTTCCACTTTGTCGTTGACTACGAAAGCCATTTCCACACCCTCCTTGGTATTGGTGGTGAAGCTGTTCCCACATGCGGTCAACAACATGGCAGCTGCAATAGTTAAGAAAAATTGTTTCATTCTCATATATATATGTCGGTCATTTTAGAATAATGGTTTGAGGTTGCTACTTTTGTTTGTATGGTGCTCATGATGGGGCATGAGTTGGACTGTCATTTTATGTTGACTTTAATGCGTTCGCCTTGGAACACCTGCCTATGAGCTTCCTTGACATCAAACTCCACACGAGTCTTGGTGAAGTCGGGCACATTGTATGAATCCATCATCTCGCGATAGAACTTTCTTGGGTTCCGCTGGGGCAACAGGAAAGGCTTTGTGGCACGCCCCTGACTGTCGATACTGGCTAAAAACAGTTGTGCATACATCCCATCTTCCCGTTTTGAGGTGAAGACGAACCACCGACTGTTTGAACTCCAGTTGTGCCAACTCTCTGCAAGGGGACTATTCACCTCATCAAGTTTCCGCGTATCCCGGGTCTTCAGGTCCATAAGCCACAAGTCCGCCTCTGGGTGAAAAACAGGGAAATTGCTGCATTCTGTTTCTGTGTACATGAGCCACCGCCCGTCATACGAAGGTCGTGCCTGGGTGTAGCTCTTGCCGAGCAGCCTTGCATTGAGCAAGGTATCTACAACATCTCCGAATGTGCCTGTGGCGGCATCGAACGGAATGGCGCAGATGCTGCATTTCACCTTGTCATACTCTGCCGGCACATTACATGGCTTTGATGTGCTATAGTAGATGCTCTTGCCATCTGGCGAAAATGCCGGGAATATCTCCAAGTCCTCGGTTTGCAGCAACGGGGTGAGGAGCAATTCGTTGCTTCTTGTGTCGAGCACCACGATGTTGCTGAAACTGTGGTATGCCTCTATGCGCCTGCTCCTGCCCACGAAGAACGACTGGTGCACTGCATTGGTGGCGTATGCGCAGAAATCACCTGATGGATGCCAGTAAGCATAACTGCCAGCCGCCTTGGTGCTGTCAGTCTTGGTGTCAAGCCAGCGTTGCACGCCACCCTTCTGTATGAGTGTCCCTCCATTGTCGCCCCTTATCTGCATTGTTATCCAGTTGGGGTCTGTACGGTTTGGAGTATGGCAGTTCATGCACCTTCCCGGCACAGCGGTCTCCGTGAGTATTGGCTCCTCCTTGAAAGTGTGTATGTCTCGTTGGTAGATGCCAATGTCGCCTCCCACCTCATACCCCGGCGGTATGCGCCGGTAGGTCAATCCGTAATCGTCGAGCGGAACGTTGCTCACATGAACGGTGAAGTCCTCATACTGCAGCCATTGCCCGTCTTTCAGCGCGCACACCGTCATGATGATGTCACCACCCTTGTTTTGCCGGGTAAGCTGGTGCCAATCGTCAATGTCGAAATCGGCATACTCTCCATTGGCATGCATCTCGCCCCCTTTACTCCCTCTTGCCACCACGTCGATGCGTTCCACGCTTTCATCTGCCATGACGAAGTCGAGTGGCGCCACGCCGACAGGAATGGTCACCCCCGCATAGTCGGGGTAGATGTCGGGCTGTCGTGCCACCTTTTTCGGGTTTGTCACCCTATGTCCGCAAGCCATCAGCAACAGGGAGCAGAGGATGATATTCAATATTCTCACGCTTTTCATGGCTGTTGTCCCTTCATGGTGTTTATGTAATTCATGTATGGCGACCCTTGCACCTGTCCGTTGCTCTGTATGCATTGCACCACGTCACGGTACACCCTTGGCATGTCAACATATCCACCGTATTGACGCGCCCACTCTAAGTGCTGCTGGAAGGCAGGCACATCGCCATTGAGCAACATCTGTCCAAGCATGTAGTCGAGAGCCATCTTGTTTTTGGGGTTGTTGACGAATAGCAGTCCCAGCATCTTGTCCATTTCAGAGTATTCATAGAGGAAGTTGTCCTTGTATCTGTATTGGCGCAACTTGCCCCACACGGGGTGGGCATCCACCTTTCCATCATTGCCGAGGAAGGTCTCCGCCTCCTTTGCCCATTGCCTGTAGAACAGCGACTTCTTGAGCAGGTCAATATGTTTTTTTGCCGCCTTGTAATGACCATTTACCATCATGCACTC
Organism: uncultured Prevotellaceae bacterium; assembly: GCA_900315745.1. Lineage (GTDB taxonomy): Bacteria > Bacteroidota > Bacteroidia > Bacteroidales > Bacteroidaceae > Prevotella. The sequence continues at coordinate 58,626 of ONAG01000010.1, read as the reverse complement.
CACGATACGCTTAGTGCATCGCCCGCTTTTCTTGCCATTGAGAATCGACTCCTGGGTGTCGAACATGTATCTCTGTGCGGAATTCACCATGCCAAGTTTCCAAAACACCTCTGCCGACGGCAACATGGAGGTCAGGTCGCGCACCCTGGGCATGATGAGAGCTCCAGTGCCGCTTTGGTAGAAATCGAACATCTTCTCAGCAAGCTGTCGTTTCTGCGAGAGGGCGAGGTTGACGCATACCGAACTGAAATCGGTGTGTACCTGATAGTCTCTTGCGCGGTCTATGATGTCATCCCATCGCTCGTTACGCACAAGATAATCCTGACGTATCAATTCGTATTTCTCCTTCTCATAACCTTCACCAACGGCAAGAAACGCCGCCGCCACGACAATTCCAAGTTCCACGGCAACCATCCATCTGGCATGGCTCATACGAGAAAGCAGGATGATGGCTACCACCACCAATGGTGTCAGCCACATCAGCACGGGGGTCATCATTGGTATGCGATAATAGACTTGTCCTGTAACAACTCCATACAACGGCCATTGGGGAAGAAAATATCTGTATGCCAACAACTGCACCACAAGGAGCAGAAGAACCATGACCAACCACCGCCAACCGTTTTCCACCACACGCAAGACAACATACAACCATGCCAGCGGTCCCAATAGCCAGTATGCCAAAGGGACTACTATGACATCTGCCCATAGCGACTTTCGGCGAAAGGCAACGAAAAGGGCTATGGATGAAATGAGAGCCACGAGATATGACAACAGCACGCTCTCGTCGCCCATCAATGTTAGAACCATAATGGGGGGCAGCAGACCAAGCAGTTGCCATGCCGAGCCATGCTTCTCTGACATTGCTGCAACAACCACAAGTTGCAAGGCGATAAACAGAAGTGAAAGCAGAAAGGCACCCAACCATGGGAAGACATAGAACTGCACCACCATCTCACCCAACCATGCCGCAAAACCACCAGGGATACGGAGTGCATCAAGCAGATAGTCGCCTGTCCACAAGAACAGCTGGTACTGCTCTTGATAGGATAAGGCATGAGGATATGCCCAACCCCAAAAGAGGAATACGGCAATCCCCAAGATGATGGACACGCCCATCGATTTGAATATTGATGTCTTTCTTGTCTTCATGGTCATTGTTTTTCAGCGGGAACCTTGTTATTTCACCACTGTTGGCACACGCTTTTCAGCACTGATGGCAAGGGCTGCGGCATGACGGTCAAAATCCACCCGCGTCTTGGTGAAATCGGGTGTGTTGAACGAGTATGGCGTCTCGTCGTAATATTCCCATGGGTAGCGCTGTGGCAGCAGGAAGGGCTTCGACACCCTCCCTTTCTTATCTACGTGAGCGAGGTACAACTGCGTGTAATACCCATTGCCCCTGCGCGACGTGAAAACCATCCACCTTGAGTTGACGCTCCAGTTGTGGTAGCTGTCGGTGTCGTCGCTGTTCACTTCGTCGAGCGCACGCGCCTCCCCACTGCTCAGGTCGAGGAGCCATTGGTCTGCCTCCTTGTGCCAGATGGGGAAGCAGCCATAGTCGCTCATGGTGAAGAGCAGGAAGCGTCCGTCGTAGGATGGTCTTGGATGATTGGCGCTCTTTCCCATCTGTCTTGCGTTGAAGATGGTATCGGGCTCGCCAACGACAATGCCACGCTCAGGGTCGAACCCCACCTTGCAGATGTTATAGCGTATGTCCTTGTATTCCTGTGGTATCTCCTTCTTCTCTGCTGCACAGTAATAGAGTGTCTTGCCATCGGGCGAGAAGACGGGATAATTCTCAAAATGGTCTGCGGTTGCCAATGCCGAGTCGCGCAGTATCTCATGTGTTTCGGGACAATAAACAAGCACGTCGGAGGCATGGTCGAAGACCTCTATCCGCTCTTCTGCCACAGCATGGAACGACTGGTTGGTGAGATTGGTGGAATATGCCACGTATTTGCCAGATGGATGCCAATAGGGATATACTAACGACCCTCCGATACTATCGTTTCTTGCCTTGAGCACCTCCACCTGTCCTTGTCGCTGGATGATGGTGGCTCCCTTGTCTCCCCTGACGTGGAAAGTGAACTGCTCCGGGTTGGTGCGATTGGCGACGTGGCAGTTGAGACATGCTCCAGGCACGGCAGTATTCTCTATTATGGCATATTCGTCGAAAGTGGAGAGGTCTCTCTGGTATAATCCCATCTTGCCATAAACCTCATATCCTGGAGCTATGCGCCGATAGGTAAGTCCCCATTCATCCAGGTCGTCGTCGCTCACCATGACATCGAAGTCACGATACTGGCTCCATTGTCCGTCCACGCAAACGCATACGGTGAAAGTCAGCCTTGCTCCCTTGTTCTGCCTTGTCAGTTCGTGCCAGTCGTCTATATCGAAGTCGGCATGGTCGCCATTGGCGTGCAGCATTCCTCCCTTCTCTCCTTTCACCACTACGTCGATGCAGCCATCCATGCCATCAGCCAACGAGAAGTTGAGTGGGGCTATGCCATCTGGTATGGTGACTCCCACATAGTCGGGGTAGATAGGTGGCAACTTGTCCACAGGAGTGGGGTTGTCGGGCTTTGAAGTGCATGCAGCACACAGAAGGATGCACGCTGCCACGCAAAGATTCCAAAATATTGTGTTGTGATGATATGCCATATCAGTAAATATCTCTCATTGGTTGTTTCTCCTTCTTCTCCCTACCCTCTTCCGGTACGAGGGAATATGCCCAGAAAGTGTTGGCGAGAGGAGGTGTCTTCAGTGCATGGTCTTTGGGGTTCTTCATGTATATGCCAACAAACTGCGTGAGCAACTGGCATGTTGCAGGACTGATGCTCCACGGCATGCCTTCAAAACTGCTGTGCTCCTGTGTCCACTGCATGACAAGCGCTTGCTGGTATGCCTTGGGGATATGGTCGAACTTGGCATACTGTCCCAAGGGATAATACTCATTGAACCGCTCCATGTCGCACTGTAGCAATTCATAGCATATCAGATATTCGTATGCCATGCGGTTGTCGTAATTCTGGACAAACAGCAAACCGAGCATCTGGTCCATCTCGGTGTCGCTGAACAGGTAGTCTTGCTTCTTCTGCCTGAAGGCTCTCGCCTTTGCATAAACGGCGTCGCTCTCCACCTTGTCTTGGTCAATGAGCTGCATTTGTTCCTTTGCCCATTTGGAATAGAAAATCGTCTTCGACAACATACGCAAGTACTTTTTAGCCACCTCATAATGCCCATTGATGATGTTGCATTCCACCAACCTCTTGGTTAGTCGTCCGCTCTTGCGATGGTTGGGAATGGCTTCTTGTGCCTCAAAAGCATAACGTTCGGAATCATTTATCATACCCAACTGGAAGAATGCCTCGCATGTGGGTAGTGGCGATGTCATGTCACGCCGGAAAGAGGGGAAAAGTCCCTCGGCGCCATTCTGGTAGAAATCGAAAAGCCTGTCGCTCAGTTCGCCACGCATTGCCAAGGCAAGGTTGACACACGACACGGCAAACGGACTTGTGGGCTGCTTGCGCTCTGCCTGTGCCACAATCTTGCTCCACTGCTTGGTTCTCACATGGAAGTCATACTTGATGAGCTCGTATTTCAATGGGTCGTAGGAACGTGGTATGAAAAATGCCGCTGCGCCAAAGACAACCGCTAAAAGACAACCGCCTACCAACAGTGTACGGCGCATGACAGGCAACTTGCTCATAAACAATGGTATGCAAGCGGTGACAATCACCAATATCAGTTCGTCACCAGGTGCATAGACTGGATATCGGTAGTCGCTGATTCCAAACAAAAGGTTGGACTGTGGATAAGGCCACCAACGAGCTCCTATCAGTATGAACGCCAATATCCACAACATGGATGCCACACCTAAAATGCCATAGGGCAGACGACCGCGCAAAGCCTCGAAGAGCATGACATAAATGGGAACTATCAGCACACATGGTCCTGCAAGCAAATATGTCACAGGCAATGCCACCAACAGAAACGCCACCTTCTGCCATTTGCGGTTTGGCAGGGCTTTGTTGCCACCAACCACATGATAAAGGAGCATCAGTGCCACGGCAGCCAGAAGGTCGATGACAAAGGCAACCATCACATTCTCGTCGCCCATGTACGCCCACAGCATCAGCGAGGGTATGAAACTAAGGGGATAGTATGCTGTGTTCGCACCGTTGAGCTTGGCAAGCTTCCACACCATGACTTGCAAGAGCACGTAGAGGATGGCAAGCAAACAGGCACCCAACACAGGTATGAAATAGAACTGAGTAATGAATTCCCCCATGTATGCGGCAAAGCCTCCTGGAACCATCACTATCTCACAAAAATAATCGGAGTCGAAAAGGAACAACTGATATTGCTCCTGAAAAGAGAGAACTGACTGATAGGGCAACGCCCAAAACAAGGCAACGGCGACACCAAATGCCAAAGTCAGCAACCATTTCGAAATATTGGCGATATGCTTCATACGATGATGCTATTCCACATATACTGTGTCTATTGTCCCATCAGGCATCTGCTTGGGATATTTGGTGGGGTACAGCCCTCCCAAGAATTCGCCCAAGGTGCTCTCGCCAAATGATGCAGCCATCTGACGTGTGTATTTCTTGTATGCGAGATGCACGCTGTCGGCCTTTTCCAACAATTGTATTGCCTTTGCCTTGTCAGTCTTCTCCATTTCCTTAGCCGCACGTCGGAAGGTGCCCATCTCGCGTTGGTGCTTCTCGGTAGCCTTCTTCCATACTTCCAAAGAGTCGTTGCCAGGAGTCCCCGACGAACTGCTCACCTCTCCTATCGTCACGTTTATGTCACCTGGCTCAGTGATGACAAGCAACCGCTGAACGCCATCCCTGAAATGATAGTCCATGATGATCTGCGCCATGTGGCAGGTGTCGGTGACAAATTCAAACTTGCCATCTTGGATATATACGGAGTCAACGGCTTCTGCCGAACTGTTTTCCAGCGGCACAAGGAATATCTGCTTGCCATTGAGCTGTGGATTCTCCACCACGCCATGGATGCGGCAACTTTCCCTGTCTGCATGCGTACATGCCATCATGCCATATAAAAGCATGACCGACATGGCTGCATAAAGAATATTTCTCATGTGATAGTTTATTAAATGCAGTTTGTCTTAGGCGAGAAAGAACGTCACGCCTCTAATTGTGCAAAATTAAGAAAAATCATTAACACTTGCAAGAAAAACCCCTATTTTGACAAATCTTTGCCAATGTGGCTGAAATAATGCCAAATTTAGGCATGTCACCTACTTTGAAAAAACCGCCCCACAGACAATGTGGAGCGGTTTTGATATTGTCATAAAGACGTTGTTTACTTCTTCTTGAAAGCCCACCATGTGGCCTCTTGCCAACTGCCAGTACCTGCTTGTGGATAAATCAGCTTCAGATGGTTGCCATCAAGTTGCATTACCTCGAAGTCGGTAGGACAAGTGGTTTTGTCATGACCATCATTATGAGAGTTGATCTGGAATGGGAAGAGGATGGAGCCTGCATCGGTGTGGAGCGTGCCAAGCGACCAAGCTGCCTGTGAGCCATCAGCAGAGGGATAGATTCTCTTTCCCTTGAAGCCCTGCAGTTCGTACTTGCCCGAGCGAATCTGCTTGCCCGAGGCGTCAAAGCTCTGCACGGTGCCCTTGTCGAAGTTGAAGGTCATGTATGCACCTGAATCTTCCTCACCTGTGGCGGCACCAGTGTCAGAGTGGCCAAGTTGTCCTGCCAAGTCTGCTGGGGCAGCCCCCCACCAGATGCCGTTGCCATCTTTGCAGAACGAATCGCCATCGCCGGGAGCATAACCGAGGTTGCCCCATACGGCACCATCACCACGGAATTCGGTGTCCCATGTCCATGACTTCTCTGAATAGTTGGTGAGAGAGCCATTGCCATCAGAAGAGCTCTTGAATGCCCACCATGTGGCCTCTTGCCAACTGCCAGTACCTGCCTGCGGATAAATCAACTTCAGATGAGAGCCATCGAGTTGCATGATTTCAAAATCGGTAGGCAAAGTGGTGTTGTCATGACCGTCATTGTGAGAGTTGATCTGGAATGGGAAGAGGATGGATCCTGCATCGGTGTGGAGCGTACCAAGCGACCAGGCAGCCTGTGAGCCATCAGCAGAAGCAAAGGAACGGTTGCCCTTGTCCCATTGAGTCACGCGGAACTTGCCCGAGCGGATTTGCACGCCATCAGCGGCAAAGCATTTCACATTGCCATCCTCGTTGAGCACCATGTAAGCAGCAGGGTCTTCCTCGCCAGTGGCAACACCTGTGTCGGAGTGGCCAAGCTGGCCTGCCAAGTCTGCAGGGGCAGCACCCCACCAGATGCCATTGCCATCGTTGCAGAACGAATCACCGTCGCCGGGAGCATAACCGAGGTTGCCCCATACGGCACCGTCACTACGGAATTCGGTGTCCCAGGTCCAAGTCTTCTCGCCATTATCACTGCAGAGGAATTTCATCTCAAGAGGCAGTTCTGTGGGCACATACACCACCACGTCTTTCTGCACCACCACGATGGTGCCGTCCTTGTCGGCAGCACGCACAAAGAAGGTCTGGTTGGGATTGCCACCACGCTTGGGCTGAATCTTGAAGTTGCCCTTGAAGCCTGTCTGTGAGAGTATCACCTCCTTGCCATCTTCATCGAAATTGTAAACGACCACCGATTTATATGGTGCCCCTACAGTGTAGAAGAAATAGTTGCCATCGGCAGCCTCTGTGTATTCGCCAGTATCCTCATTGAATGAGTACTGCTTGAAGGAGAACTCCTTGTTTACCAAATCGGCTGTAAGGTCGGACTTTGGTTCGCTGACGCTATCAATAGATGGGTCGCAAGCAGTGAGCATCCCGACGGCAGCACATAGTCCAAATATTATTTTTTTCATTTTTTTTCAGTTTAATGATTATGAAAAGCCAAACGTATTAACGTGTGTTCCAGTCGTTGTACTCAGAGCTGGAATCTGTCCAACCAGGATTTTGGGATAGGCTTCCCTCACTCAGGATGACTTCAGTTTCAGGAAGTTTTTGGAATCCGGCAGTAGCGTTGTAGCGTGCCGCATATCCACCATTGTGAGCGAAGTTGGTGGAAGCGCGACCGCAGTAGTAGCAGTCTTGGTTGGTCTGCTTCTCCAAGGCTTGTGCTGCAATGTGCCAGCGACGTATGTCGTTGAAACGAAGCCCCTCGAAAGCCAATTCCCAGCGGCGCTCTCTCTGTAGTGCCTCAAGGCTGTAGGCGGGGATGGGATCAAGTCCTGCACGTTTGCGCAGCTTGTTGATGCCATCGGTGGACTCTTTCAGCTCGCTCTGCATGAGCAGCACCTCGGCGAAACGTATGAGCACCATGTCGTGAATGTTGCCCAACTGGAAGTTCTCTTCTCCAGACACTTCCCATCCTCCAGGGTACATCTCGTTCTCAAACGTACAGAAATAGTCTCCGCTGCCATCCTTTTTCTTTGAAGTGATGGGTGAGAGTTTCTTGCCATAGTAGTCGGTCTCCTGCACGAAGTCCTCCCATCCACCCTTGGTGTATGAAGGCAGGTCGTTGAGATTGAGCACAGTGGCGTCGAATCGCAGGTCACGTGGCTCTGAATTCTTCCAGTCTGTCACCAAGTTGGTGGCAACAGGTCCTGCACCCCATCCTTGTCCGAAGGGGAATGTGTTGCCGTATGCCTGTCCACCACGCACGCCAAAGTGCAGGGAATAACCGTTTGCATATCCGATGGTGGTTGACCAAGAAGCCATCTTGTTGAACTTCACGGCGAACATCGACTCTGGGTTCACGCCATTGTCGTCCTCCACCCATTTGAGACCTTGTCCTGCAGTGTATGAATAGTCTTCCACGGTGCATTTGTTGGTGTATGCCCACAGATTGCGGAAGTCAGGCACAATTTCGTATCCTGAATTGTTCACGCAGTCGTCGATGTAATTAATCACCTGGTCTTTGGTGAGTGTGGTGCCATCGGGCAGAGCCACTGAAGTGAGCGGGCTATAGTTCGTGCTCACGAGGTTGGCTATTTCCTCACCATTGCAATAAAAGCCTGTGTAGAAGAGCCAACAGCGTCCGAGCAAAGCCTCGGCACAGTACTTGTCCACATGGCCGTCGGAATTGCGCTTTGCCGGCATGATGTCGCAAGCATCGCGGAGGTCTTGGAGGATTTGTCCCCAGATGACAGAAGCTGCAGGAGGAGTGGCATCTTCTGGCTTGGCGGCGGTTACGATGAGTGGAACGCGTCCGTACATGGATGCTAACTCATAGTAGTAGAATGCTCTCATGAAGAGTGCCTCGCCTTTAGTCTGTGCCTTCTGAGTGGCGTCAAAATCCACTGACTCAAGTGACTCGATAAGGGTATTGGCACGGTTGATGCCCTGGTAGCGCTGCTGCCAGAAATTGCGTGTCATGTCAATGTTGTAGTTGAGAATGAGGTCCATGGCCTGCATCAGCTTGTCATTGGTTCCGCCACCGCCATACATGTCGTCGCTGGCAAGAAGTGCATAGTAATGCCACGTCTCCTGTGGGTTGGCATTCACAGCGTTCAGGTTCTGGTAGATACCAGCCAGTGCCTGGGCAGCATCCTCTGCATTGACCGGGAAGTTTGAAGTATCCTTCTCTGTCATGCTCATGGAGTCCAAGTCGCAGGACACCAACGATCCGGCGATGAGTGCTGCACTGAAAAGATATGCTATTTTTTTCATTTTTGTATGTTCTATTTATTTAATGATACTGAAACCTGTCAGGATTACTTCACTTCTGTGATCAATACTGAGCGGCTCATCTGCGGGTCGTTGAAGTAAAGGTTTCCAACACCACCCTTTGAGTCGAGCACGAGTCTGCTTGCAGGAACTCCGTATTCGTTGACGAGCAGGTTGTAAACGTTCTTGGCACGTTGTTCTGCCAACCATTCGTTGCGCTCTGGTGTGCCGGTTGCCTTGTCGGCATAGCCCATGACACTATATTTCTTACCAGGATTCTCCTTTATCATCTTGGCGATGGTGCTGAGGTTGACGCGCTCGCGGTTGACCACATCGGTCTTGCTTTTCTCGAAGTTGACGAAATAAGGATAGGTTACCACTTCCTTGTCGGTGATGACTGTTGTGGTGTTTTCAGGCTTCTGGTTCTTGAGTTTGTCGTTCTCGGCACGCAACTGGTTGACCACGCCGTTGAGGCGGTCGATTTCGCTGTTGTCGGTCACGTATTCAATCTTTGTCACAGGAGCCACGGCAGGTGTGGCGGCTGGTTTCTTCTCATCCTTGCCCTTGAACTTGATGTTCACACCCACCATGTAAGTGCGTGGCTGTGGATAGTTGCCTACGTCAACGCCGGTAACCCAAGACTCGTTGCCAATTGCCTTACCGTTTTCAGGATCCATGCCCTTGTAAGAAGTGAAGGTCAAGAGGTTTTGTGCTGCGAAATAGACGCGGAACTGCGAGAATGGAGTTCTCTTGAGGAAGTTTGCAAAGTCATAACCCACGGTAACGTTCTGGATGCGGAAGTATGAAGCGTCCTCAACATAAATGTCGGAAACTTGCTGCCAGTTGGCACCGATGTTGCCCGCCTTGAGCATTGGATACTTGTTTGAGGTACCTTCACCGTGCCAGTATTCAAATGCCTCGGTGGTGTAGTTCTCATACTGTGAGTCGGTGTTCTTACGCCATGAGCGCACCACTTCATTGCCGAATGATCCGTATGTGGTAACTGAAAGGTCGAAGCCCTTGTAAGCAGCGTTGAGCGAAAGACCAGCGGTGAAGTCTGGATGTGGACTGCCGATTTCGGTCTTGTCTAAGTCGTTGACCATACCGTCACCATTGGTATCCACGAATTTGAGGTCACCTGGCTGGATGGCTGTATTTTGCAATGAGTTTTCAGCCTTTCCTCCACAGTTCTTGTCCAGATATCTCTGCAGGTCGCCTTCGTTCTGTATGACACCTTCTGTCTTGTAGCCATAGAAATAACCGATGGGGTATCCCTCTTGCATGCGTGCCATGAAACCGGTATTCTGTGCGATGAGGTCTGAACCACCTTCCACGAAGTGGTTGGAGTTGTTCACCTCTGTCACCTTGTTCTTGTTATGTGCGAAGTTCAAGTTGATGCCGTAGCGGAAGTCGCCGATGTTGTCGTTCCATCCGATAGCTGCCTCAACACCAGTGTTCTCCACGGTACCTGCATTAGCCCAATAACCATCTTGTCCAACAATACTCCAGACAGGCACCCAGAGAAGGAGGTCCTTGGTCTTTTTCTTGTACCATTCGAGAGTGGTGGAGAGTCGGCCGCCCAAGAAGCGTGCGTCGAGACCCACGTTGATTTGCTCGGATGTTTCCCATGTAAGGTCAGGATTTGCCAGACGTGCGGGATATCCACCTTGTGTGTATCCGTCCTTGTCGCTGCCAAAAGAATACTGGCCGTAGTCACCAAATTCGAATGTTGCCTTCCACTGTGTTGTCGGGATGTTGGCATTACCATTCTGTCCCCAACCAGCACGCAGTTTCAAGAATGAGAGCCAGTTTTTGGTGTTCTCCAAGAATTTCTCGTTGGAGATAACCCATCCTGCGGAAACTGAGGGGAAGTAACCCCACTGATTGCCTGGTGCGAAGTTGGACGAACCATCGGCACGGATGATGGCAGTGAAGAGGTATGTCTCGTTGAAGTCGTAGTTCAGACGTCCAAAGTATGACATGCCGGTGCTGTAGCCACTGGGATATCCGTCAACCACTGCAGAGCTGCGCCCTGACATGTTGTGCATGTATGCGTGGATTGCATCGCCGAAAATGTTGCCAGAGGCAGTAGCGTTCACCGATTCGCCATAATGAGGTCTTGACTTGGAATATTCTGTACCACCCATGATGTCGAAATGATGTTTTGACAAGTCAAACTTGTAGTTGAGGGTGTTTACCAAGTTCCAGTTCCATCCAAGGCTCAGATTGTCGTTGGTGGCATCAGTATTTCTGAAACCGCCAGAGTTGTCGTGGATGCGGAATACAGGGAGGTAACTCCACCAACTCGATGACCATTGCTTGTAGGAAATCTGGCCACGATAGGTGAGGTTCTTGATAGGTTGCAGCTCCACGTATGCCACGGCACTGAGATTGAAGCCCTTGCTCTTGTTGTTTCCACCTTGTGAATAGACCACAGCAGCTATTGGGTTGCTGGTGAAGTTGTTGTAATCAAACCAACCGTGCTCGCTTGTGCCTGAAGAGACGATGTCATCCCACATGAAATATTTGCCGCTATTATTATAAATAGGTACGCAAGGATTGGCACGAAGCATGTTGGAGAGGTCGTTGGCATATTGGTTGCCTATCTGCACACCCTGGCTCTGGCTGTGCTGGTAATAGAGGTTTTCACCTATTTTGAGCACGTCGAGGTCGCCCACTCTGTAGATGACATGCTCTGAGTTGATACGGAAAGTGAAACGGCGATAGTCCGACTTCACAGGACCGCCGAACACACCATCCTGATATTGGTAGCCCACACCTGTGGAGAACTTGGAGATGTCGTTGCCACCAGTGACGTTGAGAGAGTGGTTGGAGACAATGGCATTCTTGTTTCTGAACTCTTCTATCCAGTTGGTTCCCTTGTTGGTGCCGTCTTGATAAGCCTTCAGAAGGTTGGCGTCGATGTATTTCGACCAGTCGTAGATGCCACCACCAGAGTTGGTGCTCACAGTGTTCATGATGTTCATGTACTGTCTTGCGTCAAGCAATTCTGGCATCTTATAGACATTCTGCCATCCCACATTGCCATCATAGCTGATTTCAACAGCACCTGCCTTGCCTTGCTTTGTGGTGATGAGAATCACACCATTGGCAGCAGACGAACCATAGATGGCTGCGGATGCGGCATCCTTCAATACGTCGATACGCTCGATGTCGGCGGGGTTGAGCGAGTTGATGTCGCCACCAGCCACACCGTCTATGACGTAGATCGGCGCGGTACTGCTGTTGGTACCTGCACCACGGATGTTGATTTTGAATCCGTCGCCCGGTTGACCAGAAGCAGCTTGGATGTTGACACCAGGTGCCTGGCTCTGCAATGCGCCAAGGGCTTGAGTGGTGTTAAGCTTGGCGATGTTCTCTCCCTTCACCTCAAGGGTGGCACCTGTCACCAACTTTTTCTTCTGCACACCATAACCCACTACAACAACCTCCTCAAGAACGTCGCTGTCCTCTGCAAGAAGGATGCTGAACGTGGACTGGTTGCCAGTGGGGATTTCCTGGGTCTTGTAACCGATGTAAGAGACAACCAGTATGGCTCCTGGCTGAACGTCGAGAGTGAAGTTACCGTCAAAATCGGTAACCGTACCATTGTTGGTGCCCTTCTCCATGACGGTGGCTCCGATTACGGGACCCTCGGCATCTGAGATGACACCACTGACTTTCTTCGTCTGCTGGACAGCAGGGGCTGTCACCGTCGATGAGGCAGCAAGGGCAGGGGATAGCAATCCCATTCCAATGCAAGCACCCATAAGCAGCACTGTTTTTCTGAAGTTCAAGTTCATACTTAAGTATATTTGTAGGTTAAGTTAAAGTATATGCGTATTTCTCAAGGGAAGATATTCTTCTTTCTCCTTGTTATAATTGTTATTCCACTTTTCAGTCTTAGGTTTTCTCAAGAAAGAACATAAGGGACCTTACATTTCACTTTGCAAAGGTAGAATAAAAAAAAGTAACAAGATAATACTATTTTGACATATTTTGATACTTTTCTATGAATTTTTGCATACAAGGTGCCACTTATGACTAAAAATGCATTATCTTTGCTTTCGGATATGCTTTAGGACAAGTCCATATTAATTTTTCAAAAACTGACAAAAGACGACCATAATACAGACGGCACGGCATCCTCGCTGAAAGAAAAAACGGCACGTGGACTGCTGTGGGGCAGTGTGAGCAACGGCTTGCAGCAGTTGCTCAACTTGGTTATCGGCATTTTCCTGGCACGCCAACTATCGCAGACCGACTACGGAATGGTGGGCATGATAACCATCTTCACCGCTCTTGGCACATGCCTGCAAGAAGGTGGGTTCATCTCTGCCATAAACAAGCGGAAAAATGCCACACAGGAAGATTACAATGCTGTGTTCTGGACAAGTCTCGGCATCGGACTAACTTGTTATGCCATTCTCTTCGCCTGCTCGCCACTAATAGCCAAATTTTTCAAACAACCTGAACTGAAATGGCTCATACGATACGTCGCTCTCGGCTTCGTCATCTCAAGCCTCAGCACTGCTCCCCGCGCCATGTTGTTCAGAAAGATGATGGTGCGCGAGACTTCGATAATGACCATCACCGCCTTGGCAACATCTGGAATAGTGGCAATCACCATGGCATACATGGGCTTTGCCTACTGGGGCATTGCCACTCAAAGCATCGTTTACATCTCTATCGTAATGTTGCTGAGCTACCACTTCTCGAAATGGAGACCCAATGCGAAAATCAACCTCACGCCCGTCAAGGAAATGATAGGTTTCAGCAGCTACCTGATGCTCACCAACGTATTCAACGTAATCAACAACAACGTGTTCGCCGTGATTTTGGGAAGACTCTACACCGCCGGCGACGTGGGCAACTACACGCAAGCAAACAAATGGAACACGATGGGTGCGTCTCTCATCACCAACATGGTGAACGGGGTGGCACAACCTCTCTTCACCAAGGTGGACGATGACCGTGAGCGACAGAAGGCCATCATGCGCAAACTGCTGCGATTCACGGCATTGGCTTCATTCCCTCTGATGCTGGGACTGGCATTGGTGGCAAAGGAGTTCATCGTCATCCTCATTACCGAAAAATGGCTGGAGAGCGCCACATTGATGCAGACTCTCTGCGTGGCGGGTGCCTTCCTGCCCATATCGGCTCTCTTCTCCAACCTAATCATAAGCCGGGGACATTCGGGCATCTACATGTGGTCAACAATAGCACAATGCTTGGCAGGACTGGCGGTGGCATTGCTGATGTCGCCATACGGCATACATGCCATGGTGGCTGCATACGCCGTAGTGAGCATACTATGGACTGGGGTGTGGCTCGCTCTGGCACACCGAGAGACTGGCATGACTCTGATGGAATTCCTGAAAGACATCTCGCCTTACCTGCTGCTTGCCGCCATCCTGTGCCTCGCCGCCCACTGGCTTACGATCGGCATATCCAACATCTACCTGCGCATACTGACAAAAATAGTTGCCGTGGCAATACCATACGTCGCCATACTGTGGATGTTGGGCAGCACCATTCTGAAAGAGGGATTCTTATTCCTCGTGAAACGAAAAATACAATAAGCAATCAAGAAAACGCCTACCATCATGGAAAAAAAATATCCTGCCAAAACCGACATATCGGTGCTCATACTATTCTTCAACCGACCCAAACACCTAAGCCAGGTGTTTGCCGAGGTGAAAAAGGCAAGACCGGCACGCCTGTTCCTATACCAAGACGGCCCACGCGGAGAGCGAGACTTGGAGGGCATAATGGCTTGCAGGCAAGTGGTGGAAGACATTGACTGGGAATGCGAGGTGCACCGCAACTACCTGGAGCGCAACCAAGGCTGCGACCCTTCGGAATACCTCTCGCAGAAATGGGCATTCTCAATCACCGACAAATGCATCGTATTGGAAGATGACGACGTGCCTTCGCAGTCGTTCTTCCCTTTCTGCAAGGAACTTCTCGACCGCTACGAACACGATGAGCGCGTGGTGATGATAAGTGGCTTCAACATCGACGAGGTGTCGCCAGGAGTGCCCGACAGCTACTTCTTCACATCCACCTTCTCCATCTGGGGATGGGCAACATGGCGACGAGTGATAGACAAATGGGAAGGTGACTATGCCTTCCTAAACGACGAATACAGCTGCCGGCTGTTGGAAGACGTGGTGAAGACAAGAGCCTACCGCAGCAACTTCATGCAGATGTGCCGCAACCATCGCGACAGCGGAAAGGAATACTACGAAAGCATTTTTTGGGCAAACAACCTGCTGCAGTCGGGTCTGGCAATATTGCCATCCAAGAACATGGTGACCAATCTTGGACTGTCGGACGACAGCACCCACTTCTCGGGAAGCATGAAGACCACGCCACGCGGCTATCGCAAAATCTTCACCATGGGGAGGCACGAGATGGACTTCCCATTGCGCCACCCGAAATACATGATAGAAAACATGGCATACAAGGAACGGTTCTACAAGACATACGCCTGGGGGCATCCTTGGATAAAGGTGGGACGGTCGCTGGAGGAACTGGCACTAAACCTATATTATGGCAACTTCAAGGTGATATTCACCGCCATCCGCAGGAGGCTCAGGATATGGTTAGGCACTGAAAAACACAATTGAAATTTTTGCTTCGATTATCATATCAAGCCATTTCGTCGAAAAAAACCTGGAACTCATCGAAAACCTTTTTGAGGCAGCTCTTTCTCATGCTATCTTTGCAAGTGAAAAAAACAAAGAACAACAATAAACAAAAAAAATAGCATTATGAAAAAGTTACTTGCCTTAGTTATCGTGTGTGTGCTTTCCGCCAATGTTGCAATCGCACAGAACAATCATCACAGATTTATGATGAGACCTCATTTCGAGTACAGAGACTCCGCCGCCAGAAGTCACCTGATGAAAGCCCAAAAGGATTTCTGGGAGAAGCAGATGAAAAAGAACGACAGGAAATGGAAGAAGCAAATCGCCCACGGGTTCTTTCCTGGCATGAGATTCCACAAGATGTCCACCCAATCAAACAACTTACCACCTCAAGAGGAGATGGCTCAGTTCGTAGGTGGAAGCGATGCCTTGGCAAACTGGATTGAGGAAAACATCACCTACCCACTGCAAGCTGATGTAAGCAACATCGAGGGAAAGGTTGTAGTGACCTTTGACGTGAATGATGACGGCACCGTAAGCAACGTGCAGGTGGAGAACTCCGTAAATTCCATCTTGGACAACGAAGTGGTGAGCCTGGTGGAGTCTATGCCAAAATGGATTCCCGCAAAGCAAAACGGACAGCCCGTGAAGATGAAATACACTCTGCCCATCCGCTTCCTGGCTGTCTCATAACAGCACCAAAAGAAGCACCACAAATGGTTTTTCCGACAATACCTTTAAAATAATAGTGGGGATGCCTTGGATTGCCAAGCATCCCCACTTTTCGTTATTCATACAAGAGTACGAAATAGAGTTTCTTCTTAGAATGGAATCTTGTATCCCAAGGTCAGCATTATTACGCTGTTCTTGGCATCAGAATAATCAGCAACTTTGGTCAGGCCAAAATTGTAGCGGGCATCAATTACGAAGTCTGAAATCTCATACGACAGACCAACGGGAATAGAGAAGTCGAACTTCTTCAAGCCATCAGTTTCAGTACTCTCATAGCTTTCCCACTTTCCATTATTATCTGCCTCGCCTTTTATCTTGTTGCCAACCAAGAATCCTGGTTGCACACCAACCTTGAGGGCAAGACCTTTTGCAATGTAGTAGTTGACCAATATGGGAACGTTGATCATAGTGGAGGTGCTTGTTTTGTCTCTATCATATTTACTGTCCTCATAGCCTGAACCTTGCATGGCAACAAGCAAGCCAGCAGTAATGGCAACTGGATCGGCAACATAATAGCCGTACTCTGCACCACCGACAAATCCAAATTTCATCTTAGAGTGATCAACAGAAGCAAAAGTTGACAATGTTGCACCAACCATTGGCTTGATGAACATCTCACCTGCGCTCTGCGCATTTACGCTCAATGCAGTCATCATGGCGACTGCCACCATTGTAAGAAATTTTTTCATTTTCTCTTAGTTTTAAATTAGACTTAAATTAATTAAACGGATAACATTTCTCCATATTTGAATTAATACAAAATGAGAAAATCAATTTTACTTTTGCCGGTCTTGTGTCAGCATCTCTGCCACCCTCGCCGGAACAAGGTCGTCTATGGGCAAGCCCTCTGCCATGCGCTGGCGTATCTCCGTGCCGCTGACATTGATGAGTGGCATGCGCAAAAGACGCACATTGGGAGGCAACGACGACTTTCTTATCCGTGAGCCCTTGCGGGGATAGATGACAATGTCATAATTGGCAAGAATCTGGTCGTGGGCATACCAGTTGCCGAAACGCTCCCAGTTGTCAGCACCGATGATGAGGGTGAAGCTGCGGTCGGGATAGTCACGGGAAAGCGCCTGCAAGGTGTCCCATGTATATGAAGGTTTCGGCAAATGGAACTCATAGTCGCTTGCCACCAGGCCCGGGATGTCCTCCACGGCGGCACGCGCCAACTGCAACCGCCACTCATCTGCCATCAAATAGGAGTCCACCTTCCATGGATTCTGTGGAGTGACCATCAGCCACACCTCGTCGAGCCCCGCCATCTTCAGCATGCACGAAGCCAAGGCCACATGACCATTGTGAATGGGATTGAAAGACCCGCCGAATATGCCTGTCCTCATGCAAAAGCCGTCATTCTGAAACAGACTCACTTGTGTCGCCGGCCAGGAAAGACCTCACCAGCCGCAACGTCTCCTGCTCGGCATTCTCAAGAACATCATTCACCACGATACAGTCAAACCTGTCGGCAAAGGTGAGCTCGTACTCCGCCTTTGCCAAGCGGTCTTCTATCACTTGGGGAGCATCGGTACCACGACTCTCAAGACGGCGACGCAACTCTGCCACCGACGGAGGCTGGATGAAGATGCTCAGCGCACGGTCGCCAAAATGCCTCTTGATGCTGCAACCACCCTTCACATCAACATCGAACACCACATTCTGACCTGCTGCAAGCTGACGGTCAACCTGTGCCTTCAATGTGCCGTAGAAACGATCCTCATAGACCTCCTCATACTCCAGAAACTCATCATTGTGAATCCTTGCACGAAACTCTTCCGGCGAGATGAAGAAATACTCCACCCCATCCTGCTCGGTGCCTCGCGGAGGCCTGCTCGTGCAACTGATGGAGAAATAAAGATTCAGTTCGGGATGCTCACGCATGAGCCAATTTATGATGGTGCTTTTCCCACTCCCACTTGGAGCAGAAAAAATGACAAGCCCACCCCTTGGCACATCCACAGGAGAACCTTGGGGATTGGAGTCTTGATGGTTGATTAGTTTGTCCATTATTTTGTTGTTGTATGGTCTATGATATATTTAGCAAGTATTTATCCAAAGCAACCACTAAAGCACGTTGAGAACCTGCTCCTTGATTTGCTCCAACTGGTCCTTCATCTGCACTACAATATTCTGCATCTCAGCCAAATTGCTCTTCGACCCTGTGGTGTTGATCTCACGACCCATCTCCTGGGCGATGAAACCCAATTTCTTGCCTTGGCCCTCACCATGCTCCATTGTCTCGTTAAAATATTTCAAATGGTTTGCCAGACGTTGCTTCTCCTCGCTGATATCCAACTTCTCGATATAATATATCAGCTCCTGCTCCAGACGGTTCTTGTCGTAGTCTGCATCGGGGATAGACTGCAACCCATCCACAATGCGGGAGCGTATCTTCTCCACCCTCAACGACTCATACTGCTCTATGGAAGACAGCAACTTGCCTATGCACTCTATATTCTGACTGAACTTCTTCTCAAGAGCTGCACCCTCCTGCCTGCGGAACTCAATCAACTGGCTCAGAGCCTTGTCGATGGCATTGCAAGCCACCGCCCACTCCTCGTCGGTGAGCACCTCGACATCGGTCTTGGCTGTCACATCGGGAAGACGCAACAACGTATAAAACCAGTCTTGGGGCTCTGGTATGCCCGTCTTAGCTGCGATGTCCTTTATCTGGTTATAATAATTATCGACAAGTGCCGCATTGATAGGCGTGGCATCCGTGCCAGCATCCTTCTCAATCCAAATGGAAAAATCCACCTTGCCCCTCATGAGAACCTTGGAGACTTTCTGCCTGATGTCCATCTCCTTCTCACGATAAAGTGGGGCGATGCGCGTGGAAAGGTCGAGAGTCTTGCTGTTGAGCGACTTCACTTCCACATTGATTTTCTTCTCTTTGAAATTCTCTACGGCCTTGCCGTAACCAGTCATCGATAGAATCATTTTCTTCTGAATTGATAAAAATACATGCAAAAATACAACTTTCTAAGGAAAAAGGCTTAATTTTGCACTTTAATTTTAGAATATTGTTGATATTTCCCCATATATGTCTTGCATACTTAGCATAGAGACAAGCACCGACGTGTGCTCAGTAGCCGTGAGCGAAGACGGAGCATGCATATATCACGAAGAAGATTTTAGCGGCCCAAACCACGCCGAACGGCTCGGAACATACATAGACGAAGCATTGTCGTTTGCCGACAGCCATGCCATACCCCTCGACGCCGTTGCCGTGAGTTGCGGTCCGGGATCGTACACCGGACTGCGCATCGGTGTGTCGATGGCAAAGGGCATCTGCTATGCCATCAACCTGCCGCTAATAGCCATACCTACCCTCGAACTGCTCTGCGTGCCAGTGCTGTTAGGGCATGAAATGGAGGACGACGCCCTCATCTGCCCCATGCTCGACGCACGACGGATGGAGGTGTATGCTGCCATTTACAACAGGGCACTGAAACCTGTGAGAGACATACAGGCTGACATAGTGAATGCCGACACCTACCGTGAGTGGCTCGACAGCCATCCCGTATATTTCTTCGGCAATGGTGCGGCAAAGTGCATGGAGGCTATACAGCATCCCAACGCACACTTCATCGAAGGCATCAAGCCGATGGCAAAGAATATGTTCCCATTAGCTGAGAAACGCATCGCACTACAACAATACGAAGACGTGGCATACTTCACGCCCTTCTACCTGAAAGACTTCGTGGCGAAGCCTTCGAAGCCTCTACTGTGATGCCAAAAGAAAGCATAGCGACACTTGAATGAACACACTTTTAGATATATGAACATAGAAGGATTAGACTACAACACACAGCGAGAACACCTCATCTTGCCGGAATATGGCAGAGAGGTGCAAAAGATGGTGAACCACGCAGTGGGATTGCCCACAAAAGAGGAACGCCAACGCTGCGCCGAAACCATAATATCCATAATGGAGCGTATGTTCCCACAAACCCGTGAGGTGTCGGAACATAAACGCAAACTGTGGGACCACCTGGCACTGATGAGCGACTTCAAACTCGACATCGACTGGCCCTTTGACATCAGCCAGGCACAAAAGATGGCTTCAAAACCCACACCGCTGGAGTATCCCATGCAACAAATTCCCGTCAGACACTACGGAAAGATGATTTTCGAACTATTCGAAAAACTAAAGACCATGGAACCTGGACCTGAACGCGACGAACTGGCAAGGCTCACAGCCAACCACATGAAACGAGACCTCTACCAGTGGAGCCATGGCTCAGCCGACAACGAGAAGGTGGTGTCGGACATTGCCCGATTCACCGACGGGATAATACAACTGGACCTCGACACATTCGTGTTCGAGAAAATCAACGAGAGAGAATTCAGCGAGAAACGCAAAAAGAAAAAGTGAACCCATAGCCATGCAATCATTCGTCATAGAAGGTGGACACCCCCTAAAAGGCACCATCATACCGCAAGGAGCCAAAAATGAAGCCTTGCAGGTGATATGTGCTTGCCTGCTCACTAATGAGGAGGTGCGCATACAGAACATCCCCGACATCCTCGACGTGAACAACCTCATCCTGTTGCTGCTCGACATGGGCGTGAAAGTGACCAAGAACGCCCCAGGCGACTTCACCTTCAAGGCAGACGAACTGCATCTCGACTACTTGGAAAGCGACGAGTTCGTGAGGAAATGCTCATCGCTGCGGGGCAGCGTGCTTATGATTGGACCTCTGCTCTCACGCTTCCACCGCGCAGTGGTGGCAAAACCCGGTGGTGACAAGATAGGACGCCGTCGCCTCGACACTCACTTCCTCGGATTCGGATACTTGGGGGCAACTTTCAACAAGATACAAGGACGCGACGTGTTCGAACTGAAAGCTGATGAACTCACAGGCTGTCACATGCTGCTCGATGAAGCTTCGGTGACCGGCACCGCCAACATCATAATGGCATCGGTATTCGCCAAAGGCACGACAACAATATACAACGCCGCGTGCGAGCCATACATCCAGCAACTGTGCCACCTGCTCAACAGCATGGGTGCGCAAATCAGCGGAATAGCATCCAATCTCATAACCATAGTGGGCGTGGAAAATCTGCACGGAGCATCACACACGATCCTGCCCGACATGATAGAGGTGGGGTCGTTCATCGGCATGGCTGCCATGGTGGGCGACGGCATAACAATAAAAAACGTGTCGCTGAAAAACCTCGGCATAATCCCCGAAATATTCCGACGCCTCGGAGTGAGATTGGAGATAAATGGCGACGACATATATATCCCACACCACGACACCTATGAAGTGGACTCGTTCATTGATGGCACGATAATGACCATCGCCGACGCACCATGGCCAGGACTGACTCCTGACCTCATCTCGGTGCTCCTCGTGGTGGCGACACAAGCCAAAGGCAGCGTGCTCTTCCACCAAAAAATGTTCGAGAGCCGATTGTTCTTCGTGGACAAGCTCATCGACATGGGGGCTCAGGTGATACTCTGCGACCCGCACCGCGCCGTAGTGGTGGGGCACAACCATCAACTGCAACTGAGAGCAGGACGGATGACCAGCCCTGACATTAGAGCAGGTATCGCACTTCTCATCGCGGCTCTCAGTGCCAATGGCACCAGCAAAATAGCCAACATCGAGCAGATAGACAGAGGATACCAAAACATAGAAAACCGACTGCGGCAACTCGGCGCACACATCACCAGGGTGGAATAACAACAGCACAGAATGATGACCGACACCTACAAAATAGGGAGATTAGGGAAGACACATGGCGTGAAAGGTGAATTGTCCTTCCACTTCACCGACGACGTTTTCGACAGAATTGATGCCGACTACGTGTTCGTGGAGACAGACGGTCTGCTCGTGCCTTTCTTTTTCGAAGAATACCGTTTCAAAAGCGAGGAGACGGCAATAGTGAAGTTTGAAGGCATCGACAACGCCAACAGGGCTGCTGAATTCACCGGGTGTGACGTGTATTTTCCACGTGACCTGGCTAACAATGGCGACAACGAACTCTCATGGGCTGAAATAGTGGGGTTCTCCATCGTGGATGCCAACAACGGCAACATCATCGGGGAAGTGAAAAGAGTAGATCTGACAACCATCAACACACTCTTCGAACTGATGTCGCCTGCGGGAGAGAGCCTGCTGATACCTGCCAACGATGACTTCATCACAGACATCGACAGACAAGCACGACGCATCACCATGACACTGCCCGAAGGCCTGCTCGACCTGTAGGCATGGCATAATGCGCCTCAACATATAACAAACATGAAAAAACAACAGATTTGCATATTAGGGTCCACGGGTTCGATAGGAACACAAGCCCTCGACGTGATAGCACAACATAGCGACAGATATGAGGTGTATTGCATCACTGCCAACAACCGCGTGGAACAACTTGCCGAACAAGCCCGGAAGTTTCACCCGGCTGCAGTGGTGATAGCCAACGAACAGCACTATGACACACTGAAAGGACTGCTCGACGACATGCCCGACATCAAGGTGTATGCCGGAGCTAAAGCCATCGACGAGATAGTGGAAGCAGAACCCATAGACATGGTGCTAACCGCCATGGTGGGCTTCGCAGGACTGTCGCCTACCATCCACGCCATCAAGGCGCGCAAGAAAATATGCCTTGCCAACAAGGAAACATTAGTGGTGGCGGGCGAACTGATAGAACAATTAGCGATAGACAACCACGTCCCAATAATACCTGTTGACAGCGAACACTCTGCCATCTTCCAAAGCCTTGTTGGAGAGGATGACAACGAGATAGAGATAATCCTGCTCACGGCGAGCGGAGGTCCTTTCCGCAAAATGTCGCGCGAGGCTCTTGCCAATGTGACCAAGGCTGACGCCCTGAGACACCCAACATGGGACATGGGGGCGAAAATAACCATCGACAGCGCGACAATGATGAACAAGGGCTTCGAGGTGATAGAGGCAAAATGGCTCTTCGGAGTGCCTGCCGAGCGCATCGAAGTGCTCGTTCATCCACAGTCGATAGTGCATAGCGCAGTACAGTTCCGGGATGGTTCAGTGAAAGCCCAACTGGGAGTGCCGGACATGAGGATGCCCATCCAATACGCCTTCTCATTCCCCGAAAGACTGCCACTTAACAGCGAAAGGCTCGACCTCTTCAAGCACCCTCTGGAATTCTACAAGCCCGACTTGGAGAAATTCCACTGCTTGGCTTTAGCCTTCGAGGCAATTCGGCGAGGGGGCAACATGCCATGCATCGTGAATGCCGCCAACGAGGTGGTGAACAGGGCTTTCCTCGAAGACAGGTGCGGATTCCTGCAAATGGGTGAGGTAATCGAAAAGACAATGGAAAAAGCCACCTTCGACGCACATCCTTCCTACGACACTTACGTGGCTACCGACGCCGAAGCACGACGCCTGGCAAAAGAGATATTGCAAACATCATAAAAAAAACAGGCTGGGAACACTAGCCATACAACACCAATCATTAAATATAAATAATGGATAGCGCATTCTTAATCAGGGTATTACAATTCATCCTGTCCATCTCGCTCCTGGTTTTTCTCCATGAGGGCGGACACTTCTTCTTCTCAAAACTCTTTGGAGTGAAGGTGGATAAATTCTTCATCTTCTTCGATGTCGGCATCGGAAAATGGACTGGCAAACTATTCAAGAAAAAGATAGGAGAGACCGAATATGGCTTGGGGTGGCTGCCCCTTGGCGGATATTGCAAGATATCGGGCATGATAGACGAATCTATGGACACCGAACAGATGAAACTCCCTCCACAGCCATGGGAGTTTCGCACAAAACCGGCATGGCAACGCCTGCTCATCATGATAGGTGGTGTGCTGGTGAACTTCCTCTTAGCTCTCTTCATCTACTCCATGGTGCTCTACTACTGGGGCGAGTCGTACATAGAGACGAAGAACATGACCATGGGTATGAAATTCAACTCAGAGGCAAAGGCTTTGGGATTCCAGGACGGCGACATCCTCTTAGGCACCGAAGAGAAGACCTTCAAGAGCTTCGACGTGGATATCTACCGCAGCATCTCAGAGGCAAAGCGAGTGGACATCATACGCAATGGCAAGCAAATGTCTCTCAACCTGCCCGGCAACCTCAACTTGCTCGACATGCTGAAGAAACAGCCTACATTCGTGCAACCATTGGTGCCAGCTGAAATAGACAGCGTGCTCCCAAGCACACCTGCAGCCGCCATTGGAATGGCAAAAGGCGACAAGGTGACTGCCATCAACGGCAAGCCATTGGACTCATGGAACGAATTCACTCTCGCCGTCAGCGAACTCAACGACGTGGTGACTGCCAAGGGCACGCACAACGACAGCATCGCAGGACGCACCGTCACCATTGCATTCCAACACAAGGCAACGGGCGTGACCGACACGGTGAAGACAATGCTCGACAAGGACATGAAACTGGGTGTCATCCAGCGTAGTTACTGGTCGTACTACGAACCCACCGAAGTGAAATATGGTTTCTTCGAGAGCTTCCCTGCAGGCATCCGCTATGGCATCAACATCCTCAGCGGCTATGTAGATGATCTGAAATATGTATTCACATCCGAAGGTGCGAAATCGCTTGGTGGCTTCGGAACCATAGGCAGTCTCTTCCCACCAGTATGGGACTGGATGATGTTCTGGCGCATGACGGCTTTCCTGAGCATCATCTTGGCATTCATGAACATTCTGCCAATACCTGCTCTCGATGGCGGACACGTGCTCTTCTTGCTTTACGAAATGATAACACGCCGCAAGCCAAGCGAGAAATTCATGATAGTAGCCGAATACATCGGCATTGGCATACTAATCCTTCTGATGGTGGTTGCCAACCTGAACGATATTCTCAGGTGGATGGGAGTGATGTAATTACATCACTTCCTCACACCCTTGTATTTCCTGGTGTGGCGCTCGTTGTGCTTGAACTGCTTGGCAACAGTCTTGGGACGAGCCATAGGCAACGGACAAATGCTGTCTGAGGAGTTCATCCATCGTGCCACGCCATCTACCCATGAGGCACTTGCCTGAAAAGTGGGATGTATCCCATCAGGCAGGCGCGATAGCTTCAGATTGTAGCTGTTGTAGAAATGATTTGCACCTACATTGTCGCGAATCATATTTACTATACCAAAATCTTTTTTCACGGCCTTGAGCGAAATGGGACCAATCCAAACAAAGGGGACGTTGCCTATTTCGCGCAGTATTTCACGCACTGCCTCCGCACGAGCAGAGATGTCGTTGTAGCCCAAGTCATTGGTGCCAAGCGACACCACCACAAAGGTGGGATGAACCTTCTGCATCAATTTGTGCAATTCTGTGGTATATGCCCAGTCTTTCACCGTGGCGCCATACCACACAGAGGAATATATGGAATATCCATTCTCAAGGGCATAGTCGGCAAATCGTCGTGCCACGCCATCGAGGGTGGAATCGCCAAAAATGAGCACACGGTGATGTGTGGAATCGTTATCCGAACGCATCCCTTCAAAACAATCTCCTGCGTAAGTTGCCAATGCCAATGCTACACCAAGCATGACGGCAAATAATCTCTTCTGCATAAATGTATCTGTTTTTTCCATAAATTGCCCCATTCACCATAAGTGACATGGGGCAATAAGCTATAAAGTAAAGGGGATGGGTGTCAGAGTTTCTGCTCCACCTCTATCTCCATGAATGTCTCGATGATGTCGCCAACCTGAATGTCGTTGAAATTGACCAATGAGATACCACATTCGAGTCCCGTGGCAACCTCCTTGGCGTCTTCCTTGTAACGCTTCAAGGCTCCGATATTGGCTGTGTGAACCACGATGCCGTCGCGCACAACACGTGCCTTGTCCTTGTTGTGAACCTTGCCCTCGGTGACCAAGCCACCAGCCACAGTGCCCACCTTCGATATCTTGAACACCTGCTTCACCTCTATCTCGGCAGTCACCACCTCCTTCTTCACCTTGTCGAGCATGCCTTGCATGGTGGACTTCACCTCGTCGATGGCATCATAGATGATGGAGTAAGTGTTGATTTCCACGCCTTCCCGTTCAGCTAATTTCTTGGCATCAGCAGATGGTCTAACCTGGAATCCAACGATGATGGCGTGGGAAGCACTTGCAAGCATGACATCGTTCTCGGAGATTTGACCCACCGCCTTGCTGATGACGTTGACCTGCACCTTCTCTGTGGAAAGTTTGATGAACGAGTCGGACAAAGCCTCGATGGAGCCGTCGGTGTCACCCTTGACAATGATGTTGAGCTCGTGGAACTCGCCCAATGCAAAGCGGTGTGCCAGCTCGTCGAGTCCAAGTTTCGTGGTAGTGCGCAATCCTTGTTCACGCTGCAGTTGCAGACGCTTGTTGGCTATGTCGCGAGCCTCCTGTTCGGTTGCCATGATATGGAACGAGTCGCCGGCAGTGGGGGCACCATTTAGACCGAGGATGATTGCCGGGTCGGCAGGACCTGCCTCTGTGATTCTCTGGTTGCGCTCATTGAACATTGCCTTGATACGTCCATAACTGGTTCCAGCCACCATGATGTCTCCCACCTTAAGAGTGCCGTTTGACACGAGCACGGTGGACACATATCCACGTCCTTTGTCGAGCGACGACTCGATGATGGAACCAGTGGCTTTGCGGTTGGGGTTTGCCTTGAGGTCGAGCATCTCGGCTTCGAGCAGAACCTTCTCCAAGAGGTCGTCCACGCCCAAGCCCTTTTTGGCAGAGATTTCCTGACATTGGTATTTGCCGCCCCAATCTTCCACAAGCAAGTTCATGTTTGCCAAGTCCTCCCTGATCTTGTCGGGGTTGGCTCCTGGCTTGTCGATTTTGTTTATGGCGAACACCATTGGCACATTGGCAGCCTGTGCGTGAGCGATGGCCTCCTTGGTGGTGGGCATCACAGAGTCGTCGGCAGCAATGATGATGATGGCGATATCCGTCACTTGGGCACCACGGGCACGCATGGCAGTGAAAGCTTCGTGACCTGGAGTGTCGAGGAATGTGATCTTGCGGCCATCTGACAGTTGCACGTTGTAAGCACCAATGTGCTGCGTGATGCCTCCTGCCTCACCAGCGATGACGTTGGTGTTGCGGATATGGTCGAGCAGCGAGGTCTTGCCATGGTCCACGTGGCCCATGACGGTCACGATGGGGGCGCGAGGCACGAGGTCGTTTTCGTCGTCCTCCTCCTCGGTGATGGCATTTTGCACCTCGGCACTCACATATTCGGTTTTGAAGCCAAATTCGTCCGCCACGATATTGATGGTCTCAGCGTCAAGGCGTTGGTTGATGCTCACCATAATGCCGATGCTCATGCAAGTCCCAATAACCTGATTGACACCGATGTTCATCATGGTTGCCAATTCGCTTACGGTGACGAATTCTGTGAGCTTCAGTATCTTGCTCTCCGCACGCATCTCGGCCCTTTCCTCTTGCAGTCTTTCCTGAACGGCCTCTCTCTTCTCCTTGCGATACTTGGCACCCTTCTTGTTTTGGTTCTTTGTGGTGAGCCTTGCAAGTGTTTCCTTCACCTGCCTTGCCACATCCTCCTCATTGACCTCAAGTGGGCGCTGATTGTGCTTGCGGTTTTTGTCCTTCTTGCCCTTGTTTTGGTTTTGCTGCTTGTTGGCTTGGTTGCCTCCTTGACCACCCTTGTTGCCGCCCTTGTTGCCACCTTGTCCGGCATTCTGGCTGGCAGCATTGATGTCCACACGCTCCTTGCCTATGCGCACGCGCTTTTTCTTCTCACCAGAACCTTGAGCATTGGCATGTTGCGCCTTCTCCTCACGCTCCTTGCGCTTCTCCTCCTTCGACTTGCGCTTGGGACGTGTGCTTTGGTTGATGGAGTCCAAGTCTATCTTGCCTACCACATTCACCTTGACGGCATTGTTCTGCTCACTCTTGAGTGTGAAAATCTTTGATTCGGTGTCATCCTCTTCTTCAACAGGAGATTCCACTTCCTCATCTTTGGCATTTGGAGCCTCCACCTTTGTTTCCTCTACCTTTGGCTCTTCTGGCTTGGGCAGATCTACCTTGGCTTGTGGTTGTTCCTTCTTTTCTTCAACGGGTTCCGGCGAAGCCTTCACCTCAGGTTCTTTCTTCT
The DNA here is from genome assembly GCA_900315745.1 of uncultured Prevotellaceae bacterium. GTDB lineage: Bacteria > Bacteroidota > Bacteroidia > Bacteroidales > Bacteroidaceae > Prevotella. Next base: position 30,446 of record ONAG01000010.1, on the reverse strand, counting down.
CCACCTGTACTTCTTCCACTACAGGCTTTTCCTTTATCACCTTGGCGGGTTCGGCAACAGCTACCTCTTTTGGCTTTTCCTCCTTTTGCGGTTCGGCAGCCACCTTTTCCACCACGGGTTCTTTCTTTTCTTCAATATTTACGGAAGTAGTGTCTTCTACCTTAACATCAGCAGGTCTAACGGCAGTTTCCTCTGGTGCTTTCACATCTTCCACCACTTTCACTTCTTTTTTCTCCTCTTTAGCCACCTTTTTAACCTCCACTGGGGTCTTCACCTCCTTGGGAGCTTCTTTCTTGGGTGCAGGTTTTCCGGTGTTCGACAAGTCGATTTTACCTAATGGCCTTACCTGCTGTCTGTTGGCTTCCAAGATGGTCTCAGCACGATGGCTCTCAGGCTCTGCTTGCTTCTTTTCCTTGGCTTTCTTCGGGAAGATTTTCGATGCTTGGTTTCTGATTTCCTTGTCACTCTTGAATTCTTCAACAAGAGCATCATACTGGGCGTCATTGATTTTGAAGTTCATGTTCTCTTCAACTTCACCCAGATTGATTTTCTTCTGCAAGAACTCCACTGCCGTTTGGAGTCCTATGTTCAATTCTCTAATTACTTTATTCAGTCTTATGGCCATTCTGTTGTAGATGATTTTTAAATTTCTATTGCCAAGCCTTTCCTTGGCGTTGAGCCTATGTTCGGTATTCTCTTTCCGATAGTTGGGATGCCACCTCCAAGCCATGTTGTCGAGGTAAAGAACCCTCCCGTGAGCCTAATACCGAACCAATTTGGCGTATGGGGAAGGATGCGGCATCTGCGAGCGCAGCCTAAGCATGTCAGTTCTCAAACTCAGCCCTGAGGATGCTGAGCAGGTTGTCCACCGTCTCTTCCTCAAGGTCAGCCTTTTCAACGAGCATTTCACGAGGAGCCTTGAGCACGGCCTTCGCAGTGTCAAGACCAATGCGCTTGATGGAATCGATGACCCACTGATCCACTTCGTCGGCGAACTCGTCGAGATAGATGTCCTCCTCTTGCTGGTCGGCATCGATTTCCCTGAACACATCGATGGTGTATTCAGTGAGCATGGAAGCTAACTTGATGTTCAGACCACCTTTACCTATGGCGAGAGACACTTCCTCTGGCTTGAGATAAACTTCAGCCTTGTGGTTCTCGGTGTCTATGTTGATGCTCGACACCTTGGCAGGACTTAAAGCACGCTGGATGTAAAGCTTGATGTTGGATGTGTAGTTGATGACATCAATATTCTCATTGCACAGCTCCCTTACTATGCCATGCACGCGACTGCCCTTCACACCCACGCAAGCACCCACTGGGTCGATGCGCTCATCATAGCTTTCCACGGCAACCTTTGCCCTCTCACCTGGCATGCGTGCAATCTTCTTGATGGAGATAAGTCCGTCGTTAATCTCTGGCACCTCACCCTCAAGCAGTCTCTCGAGGAACATGGGGCTTGTGCGCGACAGGATGATCTTTGGATTGTTGTTCTCGTTATCTACTCTCAGGATGACGGCCCTTATGGTCTCGCCCTTGCGGTATTGGTCGTTGGGTATCTGCTCCGATTTGGGCAGTATCAGCTCGTTGTTCTCATCGTCCACGATGAGCACCTCGCGCTTCCATGTCTGATACACCTCACCGCTTACGATCTGTCCCACACGGTCCTTGTATTTGTTGTAGAGCGAGTCGTGCTCCAGTTCGAGAATCTTGGAAGCAAGCGTCTGCCTGAGGTTGAGTATTGCCCTTCTTCCGAACTTGGCGAACTCTATTCTCTCACTTACATCTTCGCCCGGCTCGTAGTCGGGGTCGATCTTTTGTGCGTCGGTTAGGGAAATTTCCTTGTTCTCGTCGGTCACCTCGTCATCTTCCACCACCACTCTGTTGCGGTAGATTTCGAAGTCACCCTTGTCGGGGTTTACGATGACGGAGAAATTCTCGTCGCTGCCATAAATCTTGGAAATGACGTTTCGGAAACTCTCTTCGAGAACACTGACGAGCGTCGTGCGGTCGATATTTTTATTCTCCTTAAACTCGTTGAACGTATCGATCATGTTCGGAGTTTGAACGGTAATTCTTTTTGCCATGAGTCTATTTGAAGCTTATTATGTATTTTGTATATTTCACTTTGTCCATCTCGAAGTTTCTGTCCACGTCGGCTATCACGGGGCGTTTTTTTCCTTCCACCTTCATTTTCTCCTTGGTGGTCACGGTGAACGTGTTGCCATCCACCTCTTTCAGCACGCCTTTGTATTTCTTGCCTTCTGCATCAAGCACCTCCACTTCTTTTCCTATGAAGTTGACATACTGCTGCAACACCTTGAATGGTTGTCCGAGCCCTGCCGAACCCACTTCGAGTTCGAAGTCTTCCTTATCGCGGTCGAGGTTGTCCTCGATGTGCTTGCTGAGTTCCACGCAGTCCTCGATCCACACACCGTCGGCGTGGTCGATTTCCACTACAATCTTGTTGTCATTACCAATTTCGATGTCCACGAGGAAATAGTCTTTTCCTTCGAGCCATTCATCTACTAATTTCTTAATGGTTTCTTTCTCTATCATATTCAAATATGTCTCGCAGCACTCTTCCAGAGCACTGCGGGTTGTTGGGATTTGTTCAAGCGATAAAATTGAAAATGAGGGGCCTTTGCAAGCCCCTCATTCCACTGAACGCTGCAAAGGTAAGAAAAAAAGCCCATGCAGCAAAATATTTTTCTCTTTTTTGTATTCGCACCGTCTATTTTGTCCGTCAATACAGTGTTTTTATCGTTCATCGCCTCACGGATTGAGTATTTTGCGATACTCTTCCTTGTCGTTGATGAGCTTGCATGCTGCCTCCATCTGCTTGTCGCCTATGAGGCTGTTCTCGATGGCTCCACGCTGGTAGTAGTAAGCCGCCACGATATCATCGGCAAGCAGTTGCTTGATGGCTTTCTTGTTGAAGTCGAGGTCCTTCTCCAGATTATGCGTTAGCTTTTTCTCAAGCTTGTCGAAGTCATCCTTCGCATCTTCATAATACCCTTCAAACTTGGCAATCTTGATGAGGTTTTTAAGGTATTTCTCGCTTTCAGGGTCATATTTGAAACCACTTTCGATGACACATTTCTTGAAGTCCTCATATTCCGCATCGCTTATCTGGAACTCGGCAGCGGGGGCGATGGTGGAGTGTCTTGCTATGTAGTTCACCTCCCAGTCGAGCATCACCTCCGTGGAGTCCACTCCCGACGAAGCAAGGTAATAACCGATGTTGGGCAATGAGTCCGGCTCCACCACCACATCGGGCAGTATCCCTCCCCCATCGCGCACCTCACGCCCATTGGCGGTGTGAAAGAGCCTTGTGAGCGAGTCGGGTATGTGCTCTGTGTATCCTCCCTGGGCATGTTTGTAGTTGATGGCCTGAATGCACCTGCCGCTTGGAATATAGTACTTGCTGCTGGTGAGCTTTAGGTTGCCATTGTAGGGCAGCTCCAGACTTGTCTGTACCAAACCTTTGCCGTAAGTCCTGCTGCCGAGGATGACAGCCCTGTCAAGGTCTTGCAGCGCCCCACTTGTAATCTCGCTGGCACTGGCGGTGTTCTCACCCACGAGAACCACCACCGGCATAATGGTGTCGAGCGGCTCCACCTTGGTATAGTAATCTATGTTGGAGCGTTTCTGCTTTCCTCGGTTCGAGACGATGAGCTTTCCCTTTGGCACCAGGATGTTTACTATCTGCACAGCCTCTTGCTCTGAACCACCACCGTTGGCACGTAGGTCGAGCACCAGACCTTTCATGCCCTTGCCTTTCATCTCGATGAATGCGTTGCGCACCTCCTTGGCACATCCCTCAGTGAACTGCCTCAAGTGGATGTAGCCAATGTTGTCGCGCCACAACCCATAGAAAGGCACCGACGGCGTCTGCACCATTTTCCTCGTGATTTTCATCTGCATTTTCTTGCCTGTCGTGGGACGCTGGATTTTTAGCACGAAGGTGGTGCCTGGCGCTCCCCTGAGATGGCTGCTCACGTAAGTGACGTTCTTGTCCACCATCGACGAGTCGTCGATGCTTAGTATGATGTCTCCTTTTTTCAGTCCTGCAAGGTCGGCGGGCATTCCCTCATAGGGCTCGTCGATCACCACACGTTTAATCTTGGTGTTGTATCTTATGAGCGCCCCTATTCCGGCAAACTTCCCAGTATAAATCTCCTTGAGGTCCTTTACGTTCTCCTCGGGATAGTATTCGGTGTAGGGGTCGAGGCTTCTTAGCATCGACTTGATAGCCGTGCCTATGGTTTCCTTGGCATCGAGGGTGTCCACGTATGCCATGTCGAGGCTTTTATAGATGTTGTTGAACACATCGAGTTGTTTTTTCACCTCGAAAAGGTGGCTGTCGTCAGTTTGAGCCATTGAAGCCATAGTGGCGACAATAGCCGCCCAAAGTGTCAGTATTCGTCTCATATCTTAGTGATAATGGCTGTTTGAGGTGCAAAAATACATCATTATGGTTGTAAAATGCCAAAAAAAGCCGAAAAATTAGGGAAAATTAGGGTTCGGGATAAAAAAAAGCCGAAAAAGTTTGGTGTTTGCAACCGCAATCAAAAAACCTGCTTCAGTAGCTCAGTTGGTTAGAGCACCTGACTGTTAATCAGGGGGTCGTTGGTTCAAGCCCATCCTGAAGCGCTTAAAAATGAGAGAGTTACGTAAGTAACTCTCTTTTGTTTTTGTCCATCTGAACAAATTTTGGTTAGCAATACTTGGTATTTAGGGGCACAATATCACTAAATATCATGGACTTCAAGGGAAAGAAAAGAAGATGTCATAAGAGAAAATAGCGAACAAATCATCTGGTAATGCTATTAATTTTCTGATAGTAGTTTTGTAGGTTATGCGTAGCCGTTGGTGATAAAATCAACAACTTTTTTGGTCGTCAAATCTATGGTCGCTTGAGCATGACTTGGACCACCATCCTTCACAGAGTAAACATCTCGTTTCAAAACAGTATAGCCACAACACCTTTCCATATAAATACCAGTGTTTAGAGTTACTCTTACATATAAATGTCCATTCTCCACATAGGATTCATATTGACGAATATAATGGTCTAACGGATAGGCATCCTCATTACTAAATTGGTCTTTCTCGAGTGAGCCATCAGTCATGTATTGTCGTAACAACTCTCTTGCCTGGAGCATCTCAGCCTTCGTAAGACTATGATAGGTCCTGGCATCTTCATTATTCTGATAGTAATCCCATACCAAAAAGGATTTGACAATCACATCCAATGAGTCTTTGGAGAAATCAGACGCTTTGACTTCTTCCAGCATATACGGTCCTTCATTATAATCCAGCACCTTTTTATAAGTGATCTCTTTATCAAAGCCGGCTACATGGGATAATGTCAACACACTGTCATGAAGTTCCTCGATGATGCATAGGGTGGAATGGTTGAAACCATCGGTCAGCAACAACGTGTCGCCACTGACGGCAACTTTCTTATAAAAGAATATGGTGTCACTGACAATAGGATCAATCCAATTGTAATCTTCTTTGTCTAATAGGAGTTTGGTGAATTGCGGACCCTCCGTTGTGGTTTGCTCTTGCATCATCCAAACGCCATAAATATCCTCTGAAACAATCTCCTTCTTGCAAGAAGAAAGAAATAGGATACACGATAATAATGAAAGGGTATAGATACTAACTTTCATTTGGTGTCTTATTGTATCTGAATGTTTCATTCAATAAATGAAAATGAGAGTTTTTTATAAAACTTTGCGAATTATGGAGACAGACCATTTACTGTGATTGTTATAATACAGGAGGATTGTTTTCTTCTCTTGGCATTATCTCAATTCTGTCACCTACTATTCTATATCCCCAATTAAAAAAGAAGAAGAAGTCAGGATAATCCCTGTAGTTCTCTATACCGTCATCGCATGATTTCAATTCACTAACATCAATGATTGGAGATATGTCCAAATCCATATTGTTTTCGTTTAAATAAATTACAACAGGATGGCCGTTGCGGAGGAAATAGCCTCTTGTATGCTCTTTGCAATAAGTGTTTTGTGAACGAATCGTATAGCAAAAGACACTATCTTTCTTGGCTATTCTCAGCATGGTCATATGGCCTGTTGTCGTATTGATGAAAGAGTTGATAGAATCGTTAAACGCCTTGTGCTTTACAACATTATCGTCAAGTGCAGGATGTTTTCGTTGCCCTTTTATATGGGCGACATCCTTAGGCAAGATGCTATCGCCCGACAAAGCCACCAGATGTATAGGTAGAGGTGGCTCTGCATTAGCAACCTCTTTTGAATAAGGGTCAAAACTATCATACCCCTTGATGTCTCCCGTGAATGGTTCCGTGTTTTTTCGATAAATGAAGTTGTCCTGTGACTTGTTGTCGATGAACGAATAGGTCACCAATTTGCCGTTTCTGAAAAAATAGCCGTCGGTCAAGACCTTGTTGTAAAGATGGTTTCCTGTGATATCAATATACGTTATGCCTTCTTCGTTTGTGATATAGATGCCATATGTCTTGCAGTCATTTTGGCTGATATAGGTGTCGAGCTGTTCCAAAAGACCAGGGCAAGCTGGTGGGACTTCACTGCAAGCCATTAATGTTGGGAGAATGGTAAACAGCGACATGAATATTTTCGCCATTGCTAATGGTATTGTGTTGAATATCTTTCCTCTTTTCATCATGGTCTTCATGCCTCAGTTGTCTTTTGAGTTATCGGTAGGGAGAGAAGATGGCTCGCCTATCTTGAACGAGATGGGGAGGTTGTATTTCACTTTGACAGGGGTGCCATTTTCAGAGCCTGGTTCCCATTTGGGCATAAGCTTCACCACCCGTAGTGCTTCGGCATCGAGGAGAGGATGGACACTTCTCACAATTTTTGGGTCGGTGATGCTGCCGTCGGTATCTATGACAAAGCCAACCACCACCCGTCCTTCAATGCTGTCTTTCTTAGCTTGCTCGGGATAATTCACGTTTTGACGCAAAAAATCAAGGAGGGCTTGCTGACCGCCAGGGAAGGAGGGATGATGTTCTGCATAATCTAAAATATCAGTTTCGGCTATTTCGCTTCCCACTGATAATGTGTCGGGGACCATATCCAAGAAGCCGGCGGTTTGGCTTTCTATTGACAAAGTGTCGCGATCAGATTCCGTTGTGGGTGTTTTATTGTTACATGCTGTCAGGGCGGCCAGCCCCACGCTCACACCCACAACGGCTACGGCCTTGCCCAGTTGTCGGCGCAGCTGCAACTGTTGTTCGAGCCATCGCACCTCGGCCTCGCATTTCGGGCAGGTGCCGGCGCAGTCACCCTCATGGTGGCATTCCGTGGGTGCATATCTGATGTCGTTGGCTTTTGCCACCCGCATGCGCACCTCCTTGAGGGTATTGCATATTCTTTTTCCTCTTTTCATTGGCTTTTTATCAAAATGGGCAAGTTGAATTTGGATTTCTTGTTTTTTCCTTTCTCTTTTGCGGGTATCCATTTGGGCATGAGACCGACCACGCGCAATGCCTCGGCATCGAGTTCCTTGTCGACTTTTTCCCTAAAACTCACTTTCATCGCCATCATATTCCTCATCATCAGATGAATGATTCTTGTACAAACGCGAACACACTTCACATAACCCATCATCATTTAAATCCAAAGGCTGGAAAAAACTCTTGACATGGCGAGCAGCTATCGTTTGTTCGTTATTCGGACTTTCAACAATAGACCTGTCATATCCTTGACAATGGCATAGCCAACACTCGTTAATCCATTTATTGAGTTTGGGATACCTCCGCATGTATAAGGCTTTGTCTTTTTCCTTTCCCATGATTGAAGATTATCATTGATTGAATTATCATACAAGTAAAATCGTATCACGCACAATTCGCAAGCAAATATACATTTTTTCTTCGAATTTGTGTATTAATATAGATAAGAAAACTGGCAGATGGTAGCATGGGTATCCTCTTTTTAACATTTTTCTTACTTATGAATATTTCTTTTGCTATAAAATAACATCGGGCGAATGGGATTATTTGCCCGATGTCATTGTGTAGATTCCGTATTACGACAGCTTCATGTTATACCCTTCATCAATCATTACCCGGATTATCTCATCTCGGCTCTTGTGGCGGAGGTTGAAGTTCTCGCTATCACGGGAGCCACCGGGAGCAGTGAGCAACTTTTGGGGGAAGATGATATGAGGCAGTTGGAAGAACAGCGTATTCATAGTCTTCTCCAACTCCCGCTCCAGAGCGGCACCTTTCATCCCCAGCCATCTCCGACAGCAAGCACGGTCAATCTCGTCGGTGAAATGCTTGGCGATGAGTTGTTCCTTCGTAATCTCACCGCGTTCGTACATCGCCTCCTCCCTGCTGGAAATGGGTTTGGTGACATATCCATTGTTTCCCTCGATGGTGACATGCAACCAACAACGACCGCCATGTCTGCTCATTCTGCTGATGATGCGTTCTCGAGACATCTGCATCAACAGTTCTTTTTTGGCAGTTTTTTCACATTTGTTATATGCATTTTATGGATTTATTTGTATCTTTGTAGTCAGATTTTGACAAATCAGACTATGAAAAATGAGCAATCATTATAAATCACCTAATGACATCAGTCTGAAACTCAGCAAACAATATGGCACTGGCAATAAACATAAAAGACCTGCTGAACAAACAGAAGATAGAGTCTAACCGGATTGAGTTCAAGAAAGGTTGGAATCCGGCAAGCATATACCATAGCGTGTGTGCCTTCGCCAACGATTTTGAGGATCTTGGCGGTGGATATATCCTCGTCGGTGTGGATACTGATGATGAAACGGGTATGGCGAGACGTCCTGTGGAGGGTGTGCCTATCGAAAAAATTGACGGTATCCTTCAGGAGATGGTGAGGTACAACAACAAGATTTATCCATATTATTTGCCGAGGACAAGTGTGGAGGAGGTGGATGGTAAACAGGTGCTGATTATATGGTGCCCGGCAGGCATCAACCGCCCGTATTCAGTACCCGAAAATGTCACTTCAAAGTCATCGAAGGAGTACTTCTACATTAGAAGTGGCACGAGCAGCATCATCGCCAAGGATGATGTGCTGGACGAACTGCGAGAACTCGCTAGTCGTGTGCCTTTTGATGAGAGAGGGAATCCTGACATCAAATTGGAGGATATCTCCACATTACTCTTACGTGAGTATTTGGTGAAGGTGGGCAGTAAGTTAGCAGAAGACCTTTATAAGAAACCCTTGGAAGAGATCCTGGAGCAGATGGACTTGTTTGTCGGGCCATCTGAAAACCGCATGCTCAGGAATGTGGCGGCGATGATGTTTTGTGAACATCCAGAGAAGTTCTTCCGCTATCTGCGTGTGGATGTCGTCATCTTCCCGAAAGGAAGAATGAAAGACCCGAACAACTTCAGCGAGACCATTTTCTACGGCAGCATCCCTCAGTTGATTAAGCAAACGATGGATTTCCTGCGTGCCAATGTTCTATATGAGACGGTACAAAAAGTGAAGGATAGGGCTGAGGCCAATCGATTCTGGAACTATCCTTACGATGCTTTGGAAGAGGCTGTTGTAAATAGCCTGTACCACAGAGACCACACCCAATATGAACCAGTTGAGATAACGGTGGAACCAAATGGGATAGACATATTGAATTGTCCAGGCCCCGATCGTAGCATCCCCATGTCTGCCATAGAGAAGGGTGAATACCTAAAAAGCAGACGTTATCGAAACCGTCGCCTTGGTGATTTCCTCAAAGAATTGGAACTTACAGAAGGAAGATCAACAGGTGTGCCTACCATTCAAGAGAAACTCTCAGACAATGGCTCTCCTCGTGCTACTTTAGAAACAACCGAGGAACGCCTTGCGTTTCTCATCCATATTCCCGTGCATCCTCTTTGCAACAATCAACTTGTTGCTCGTGAAGATGAGCAACCTATAGGTTCGGAGAAAATAGGCACAGGTTCGGAGAAAAATGGTTTAGGTTCGGAAGAAAGTTCGGAAGAAATTGGTGAAAGTTCGGAAGAAAACACCGGAAGTTCGGAAGAAATCGGTGCAAGTTCGGAAGAAAGTTCGGAAAAACCTCAAGATTTAATACAGGCTATTCTTGGTGCAATTAAGGTAGATGCAAAGGTGACAGCTGCCGAAATTGCTATGCAACTGGGGGTTTCTTCTCGTGCTGTTGAAAAGCGTATTAGAACATTACGTGAAAATGGTGTTATCCGAAGGGTTGGTCCCAATAAAGGAGGCTCTTGGGAAATCATTAATGAAATATAGGTGGCTCACTGATGATAACGTAAAAGATTGCCGTCAGATTCTGACAAAACAGCATTCTGATGATTCGTAGAAAAACGGCAAAGGTTCGTAGAAAAAATGAATGTATTTGGACAAAAGATAAAAATGCTCAGGGAAGAGCATGGACTTTTCCAGCGCCATCTTTGTGTGGCATTGGAAATCGACACGCCGATGTACAGCAAGATAGAACGAGGTGAGCGGAAGGCAAAACGTAGCCAGATACCTATTATGGCAAAGGTCTTCGGTGTGGACGAAAAGGAGCTGCTGACCGTCTGGTTGGCGGACAAGGTTCTTGACGTTCTGGAGAATGAAGACGATGTCAAAAGTGATGCCATCCGCTATGTTCAGAAAGTCATCAAATCAGGGAAGTGATGACAAATGGGGGTTGATGAAAAATCTCAACAAGGTTTTGCAAGATCCCGGAACACCACGGGAACACGTAGGCAGGGGTATTAGTATTTAACACTTTTGTCTGTTACCTCCTTAAATTTCCAGTTTTTCGTCTCTCCAGTAGGTTATTGTAGAGAATCTGCAGGGCTTTGATTCTGAACGGGGTGTGGTCATAGTTTCGAATGGGGCTGCCAATAGGGATTTCGGTCTTGAAATACTGACAGCAGTCACTGTAGATTTCGAATATGTTATACCCGATGAAAGTATATGCTCCATAATGGAAAAGGACAGTAGGATGGTCGGAGATATCGATGACTTCATATAGTGGGAGTGGTGCTTCTGGAGCATTTTGGTTTAACTCTTCGCAGACCTTGTTGAGTTCCGCCTGATAGTGAATGATATCTGTATTTCTGACCCCTCCATCATGGAATTCATACAGATTCTCGAAACCATCCTCTGTTTTTACATAAATAGAGATAACATCGTCGGGATAATGATGATTGAATTTTTCTGAGATTCGCTCCATGTCGGTCTCGAAGTTGTACCAAACGTATCCGTCACCATAATTCCAATTGATATCGCTAATACAGAGAACAGTGAGAGGCTCCCCATCATACTGATAGACGGTCTCTTTTTGTAATACGAAACATAGGTCCTCCTCATCAAGAAGGGACTTGAGGAGCAATAGTTTCTGCTTATCATTGTTGTGCAGAAAGATTGAATGTCGAGAATTATATGCCATAATGTTTTTTATTGTGCCTTTTTATTATTTGCTCCTAAATCTTGGACATTGCTCTGCATGGTCAGGCTTAACCCTTTGCTTAGGCAACCCCAAGGTGATGTAGCAACCGCGTATCACGGGGACGGGGAATTTGATACGTTTTTGAGTCTTCTTATGACGCTGAAGCCAACCGCTGAAAGTTTGGACAGTTTCCTGATTCCAGCTCCTTTTTGCAAAAAGGAAATGAGAATCTTGTCCCTATCCAAATACCCGCATCTGGAATACTTGGTGTTGTAGTAACGGGCATAAGATATTGCCAAAGGCTTGACAACATCAGGAAGTTCCTTCTCCTTCGTAGCGAGCATGACATGAACATGGTTGGTCATCAAGCAATAGGCGTAGATGTCACACAATGGTGATACAGGTTCATTTTTTTCGTTTTTAGGATGGGCAAGAAGACGAAGCCTTTCCAAAAAGAAAAGGTAATCTGATTCTTCATGAAACAAATCCTGTCGGTCTATCCCACGAAGCATGACATGGTAGATGCCGGTATTACTATGTCTTCTCGCCTTTCTTGCCATAACGATCGAATTACTTTGCAAATCTAATTCTTTTTTCTCATTCTACAAAAGGAAATTGAAAAAACGTATCAATTTCCCCGTCCCCGTGATACATAAATCAAGGATCGCATCACTGCGCCCCTTGATTCATTCCCGGAATTCTTTATTAACCTTTATGAATTTAACCTTTATGAATTATAGTGTTTCCATGATTATCCAGTTGAACTAATTAACGCGTATAGCCTATAAGAAAAAGCGTTGTATGATGGACAAAGTTACACATAAAGCACGATAAAACCCTCGGTTAAATCCGGAATTCGGAAACCGAGGGTTCAACTCTCAAAATAGTTTGAGAAAAACGCAATTATGTATGGGGTCAAGATCTTCAGTCTTCTTTCCGCTCAAACGTTATTTCCTTGCGAAGCTTGCTGAGATAAGTGGGGGTGATGTTGAGGAACGAGGCGATGTCTTTTAGCGAGAGCATCTGTACTACCTGCGGACAGCGTTCGAGCAACTGACGGTAACGTCCTCGTGCGGAGTAGCGGTAATAGTCAAGGTCGCGAGCATAGACCATCTTGAAGAGGTTCTGCATGAGTTGCATTCCTATGCGCATCCGTTCCATATCCTCGTCAAACATGCGTTGCAGCTCCGCACCCTCAATGACTCGCACCACGCAGAGCATGTCAGCCTCGATGGTAATCTCTGCCTTATCACCATCCAGACAATAGGGGTAGTCTGCCACGAATTCGCCTTCAAAGACGAATCCCGTGCAGTAGTCCTTGCCCTCTTCGTCGTTGTGAACCATATACTTGAAGCAGCCCCGTTCCACATAGCCAATCCATCGTGACGGCTCTCCCGCCTCCTCCAACGTCTCGCCGCGTTCCATCGTCCTTCTTTCACCATGCTCCATGCAATAGTCGTACAGGAACTGCAAATCGAGTCCCTCCTTGTAGGTGTTAAAGTGTTTTTCTCCCACTGTCATCAATTTGAACTCTTCCCTTTATATTTTGAAGTCTTAATTTCTTTACCGAGGCCAAATATACGAAGTTCATTCCAAAAGAATAAGATTAAACCCAACTATTTATGGATTCCTGGTGCAACTCTCAAAATAGTTTGATAATTTATCAGCCGTTCTCCAATTTACATGGCTATTTCCAAATATCTGCGTGAAGGATGTTAAAACCTGGTTAATGACATTTTACCCCATTTTTGAACAAGTAAAATGCATCAAATGTCGGTTCTTTTTATTCCGCTCAAAACCGTTTTACTTTTCCCAAAGTTCGGGAAAAAGGTGGGATGAGAGTGAACAACACCCTTGTAAATCCCTGATTTAACGACATTTAAGAATAAATAACATAATCAGAAGACTATTATGTTACAAGAACTAAGCTCATAGGATGGTATAAATCCAATAACTCAGACCGATGTTCAAAGCCAACAGAAACAGGAAGGCGAAGACAAAAATCAACAGATTGACCATCTGATAGGTGGTGTGCCATCTCCTTGCCAACTCCTGCAAATCTTTCACACACAGGTAGAATGCCCTATCGAAAGGAAGGTGATAATGACCGAGCATCCAGAAGAAAGCCCAAATATGGAGAATGGCATAAAGAACAAGAAAAAAAGCCAACAGCAAGCGCAACACGGAAAAGCCTCTGCAAAGCAGAAGAATCGACATGGCCGCAGGCAAAATGGCAGACAAGGTCAACACCGCACCTTGCAGCCATAGGTTGAACACAACTGATATCTGCTCGTAAGTCAGGCGGCACAGCTTACCTATAAGCATGAGAAATCCCACGCACACAACAAATGGCAATGTTGCTAAGTCTTTCCATCGAAACTTTCTCATATTCTAAAAATCATACCCTCTGCCACAAAAAAGCCATAACGGTTATCGTCTCACTGCTTTGTATTAATATGGTTTTTTATCCACTGCCAGCATTTCTCCCAACTGGCAGGGAAGCGCCAGTGCCCACTCGACGGGGTGATGTCATTTGCCTTGGGAGCGGTGATTTCGTTCCACGCTGCCCAGATGGACGTTGGCGAACACGTGTCGTCGCTGTAACCCCATGACATGAAAGTGGGGATGGTCAGATGGCGCGCGAAATTCACAACGTCATAATACTGCAGGGTGGAAACAGCCTGCTCCTGGGGGATGTCGATTTGACCGTCCTTGTAGAAACCGCTGAAGAACTTGGGCCAGCCGCCTGCACGATGGTGAAGGAAACCCGTAAGATCGCACAAAGCAGGATAGAAGGGTGCGCAGACCGTGGCCTTCTCGTTGAGTGCGGCGGTGATGATGGTCAGCGCACCTCCTTGCGAGCCACCAGTGACAATGGCGTTCTTGCCATCCCACTCAGGCAGAGAGCAGAGGAAGTCAAGAACACGGGCGCAACCAACATACACGTCCTTATAGTAATAAGTGTCACGTGATGCCATGCCGCGACGCATGTATCCATCACATTTCTTTTGACGCATCTCATTGTAGGCATCGTCAGCCATCAACTGATCATTGTCGTGTATCTCAATCTTCATATAGATACATCCCAACTTGGGGAAATAGTCGGAAGGGTATATCTTCTGACTGCCGGCACCAGGAGGACAAAGCACCACGGGGAAGGGACCACCCCTGCGCGGAATGGTAAGATAGCCTTGCATCCACTTCTCCTTGCCCACTCGCAGACGCACGAGACGTGTGACGAACTCGTCGTTGGTGGCATCGGGAATGTCACGGTACTCAGGTTCAAAAGGCACCTTTCTTGCCTCTTTCAATGCCTGTTGCCAAAACTGCTTGAAGTCATTTGGAAGCGGTGTGAACGTCTTGATATGTTCGGGGTCGAAAGCAAGTTTGACCAAGTCTTTCGTTGTCTTACCGTCAGAAGTGTTGAACTCATACTGGCAGGACAGGAATCCTGGTTCTGTCATAGTGCCCATGTTTATCAATACCTCTCCTCCTACGAAGCATGTGGAATTCCACCGTTCGGGCAGCCACATCTCCTGCCCTACCCTATAACGCAAGGTGATGCCTTCCAAGGGCACTCCACCCTCACGAGCCACAATACGCAGCGTGGCGGACTCGCCAAGATGGTAATAGCTGTCTGGGTGGTTGGGTGTGGCAATGGTTTCCACATAAGCCTTGCGTGGGTTGCCGAACTCTTGTTGGAATTTCTGCGCATGCAATGCCAAAGACGCAACCAACATCAAGAATGTCAATATGTTCTTCATCATTTTCAAGTAGTTTCGGGAATGTTTATGCAAAGATAACTAAATATTTTGAAAGGAAGGAAAAATAAAAAACGAAAAATTATCGTATCTTTGTAGCGTCTTGTGTGGTATAGATAGCCGATTGATGATGGAAATTACGAGGGCAAGGCAAGGAGCATCAAATCGGCAAGGTGAAACTGCTGTATGGCTATCCCCCCCCCAAAAAAAAAATCCCCCTCAAAACAGGGGGAACTTTTTTGGTGGGATGGCTAAGTTAATCGTCGAAATCATCATCATCGAAATCATCATCATCGAAATCGAAGTCGTCATCATCGAAGTCGAAGTGGATTCTCACATTGGTACGCCTTGGAGTGTCAAGGGGCATGCCAAAAAGGCCATCATCGTCGTAGTCCACTTTGTAACAATTTCCACGAACATCGAACTTTAGCTCGACTCCATTCACGAGTCTCACCTCGTATTTCGTACAGCCATTGTCAAAGTCTATTTCGGCATAGGCGATGCGCACGTCTTTGAAATGTTGGTGGATATAGTGCTGAGCAGCCTTGGGCAACTGATCGGGCGAGATGAGATGGTCATTTGCGAAACATACGTTGGACACCATCATGCACATGAGTGCTACCATGAATAATTTTAATGTTCTCATAATTGTTCTTTTTTTATTTATTATTTGTTTTTACTCTTTTTGTTGTTTTACATAGCAAAGTTAACATGGTTTTGGGGTCCGAAACAAACATGTTGGGCAATTTGTGGAAAAAAGCATCGGACAAAGACGTGAAAATAGTACAAATTTCAAAAAAGGGTGAAATATTTGTCGCATTATGAGATTCTTTTGGCTCAATTATACCAAGCAATAGCCATGATATATTAGGAAAAAGAGTAATTTTGCAAAAGAAAACAACCTTCAATTCATCACTGATATGGAAATCATAGACGAGAAGCTGATAAAGGAAGTGAGAGACAAGGCAAAGGAGTCACCAAGACTGAGGATGAACTACAATTTCCACAAAAGCCTTTCCGACAAGTGCCACCGTTTTATCAACGTGTTGGAACTTGGCACACAGATACCTGTGCACCACCATCCCACCAAGGACGAGACCCTTGTCATATTAAGAGGCAAAGTACGTGTTTCCACCTACAATGATGATGGAGAAGTGCTGGAGACCTGCATCATCTGTCAGGAGGAAGGCGCTTTTGGCGTTGACATCCCCAAAGACACCTGGCATGATGTCGAGTGTCTGGAACCAAGCGTACTATTCGAATGCAAGGAGGGACCATTCGTTGAGCACGAGGTGGATGGCATATTGGATGTCAAGAAAAAGCGGGAACAACACTAACAATCCTA
The DNA here is from genome assembly GCA_900315745.1 of uncultured Prevotellaceae bacterium. Lineage (GTDB taxonomy): Bacteria > Bacteroidota > Bacteroidia > Bacteroidales > Bacteroidaceae > Prevotella. The sequence continues at coordinate 13,925 of ONAG01000010.1, read as the reverse complement.
TTTCCCACTGAATTGTGGGTGATAATCCGTTGCATCCTGCACTTCCTCTGGACGATAGATGAGAGTGTCGGACCTACTGATGCTGCCGGCGGTGAAATAACCCAAACAGCCACCTGTGATATTGCTGACAGGATTGGCTCCCCCACCCTGTCCGGAAGTGAGCGTGCGGAAATAGTTGTATGTGGGCTGGTCGATGGTCATCAACTGCATCGTGATGGTGTCTCCTGCATACAATATCTTATCCCAGTTGTCTTCCTCATCCTCCTCGGCAGTGCGCTCCATCATGCAATGGATGTCGCGGAAGACATAGCCTGGTGGATTGCCACGGTCGTCAAACACATTCCAACGATATGCCTTTGGATGGTTCTTTGACTTTGCCAAGGCATGGGGGTGTGAGGAACGGCGGTCCATACGGAAATAATAATAATCCCTGGTGTCGGGACGGGGATCCTTTGCCCATAGCACATTTACCAGCAAACGTTCATTAATCACCGTCATCCAGTAGAATTGGGTGGATATGATGGGAGCGGGCTCAGGCATGGTTGATTTCGATTCATAATGCTTGCCTTCGAAGTCTATGCTCAAATGGTAGGTCTTGCCTGCCTGTCCTTTCATTGGTGACTTGTAGCAGTCGTAGGCTGGTTGGTAAGCGAGCGTTTCACTATGACCGTCGCAGGTGATGACTACAGTAGCACCAGGAAGCGTCTTTCCATGCACGGAGTCGTTCACCGAACGGCTGTGGGTGACATGCACCTCTGTGCCCTCGTTGGTCACGCGTCCTTCAACGACAACCAAGGGTGCGATTTCGTGGTAGTCGAAATCAATTTCTTTCTCACATGCGGTGAGTAGCAGCAGACCCAAGAGGGGCAGGATTGTTCTTTCCTTCATGATCTTTTCCATGTTCCTATCCGATAGAGTCTTTTCAATATTTCAAGGTATATGAGATGGAAGGTACAATGCCAATCATCGCTGTCAGTTTGGTGGTGGTGCCGGATGGCTTGTCTTCATCATTGACGAACCGGATGACAAAGGGGTTGTACCGGTTGTAGGCATTGTAGATGCCAAACGACCAGATGCGGGTGGCGTGCCGCAACCGTTTGGTATGAGTTGCACTGAGGTCGAGACGGTGACTGGCAGGGGCACGATAACCATTGCGCTCGGCATAATAGTAATATGTCCTGCCGTTGACTTCATATTTGCTGCTTGGGGCTGTCAATGCCTGACCTGTATTGTAGCGCCACATGGCGGAGAATTCCCAACCACGACGACCTTCGAGGATGCCGATGACGCAGAAGTCGTGACGACGGTCGTTGGAGGCTGTGTACCAATCGCCGTTGTTGATGCCAGCTATCTTGTTCTCCGACCACGACAGGGTGTAACTTGCCCAACCAGTCAACTTTCCCTTGTTCTTATGGGCGCAGAGTTCAAGTCCATAAGCTCTGCCGCGACCTCCAAGCAACAGGCGCTCTATCTCTATCTCAGAATAGAACGATTTACCGTCGCGGTAGTCATAGACGTTGTGTATGGTCTTGAAATAGGCTTCTGCGGAGAAGTCATAGTCGCCGTTATGAGTCATCCCTGCCCAGCCAGCAGCCACTTGGTCAGCCACCTCGGGTTTGAGAATGTTGCTTGACATGGTGTAGCGGTCGAAGGGCATGGACATCGAACTGCCACGGATGGCATGGATATCTTGAGTCATGCGGCTGTAGCCTATCTTGATGCTCTGACGGGGTGTTATTTGCCAGTTGGCGCTGAAACGGGGCTCCAGATGGGTGTAGGTCTTCACTATATGCCCGCTGCTGGGTTGTTCGGTATGGGTGATATTGCCCTCATCATCGAGATGGTAATATGGCGCTCCGCCGAGAACGCTGTGAAGGCTGAGGCGCAGACCAGACGACAACTCCAAGTTGTCGGCAATCTTCCATTCCTGATGCAGCCAGACGGCGTTGCTCCACGCATCACGTTTCTCTCTTTGATGCAACAGGTTGATGTCCCATTCGGCTGACTGCAACTGAAGGTAAGTTGACTCCAAACCATATTTGAAGGTCATGCGCCGAGTGGGCATCCATCGTTGGTCGTGATGCAGCGTGAGATGCTTGATGAAGCCTTTCATCGTGTAATAGATGTCGAGCATGTCGATGCCCACGTCACTGCCGAAGTGACTGAAGGTGAATTGGGTGTGGGCATGATGGTTGTCGCTGAATGTATGCAGCCAATCCGCATTGGCGGTTGTGTTGCCCCATTTCATGTCCATCAGGTCCTCCACCCCCATATTGTCTCGTCCTCTGAAGAATGTCAGCGACAGGCGGTCGTGATTTGACAGACGGAAGGAGAACTGCAAGTTGTTGTCGTAGAAATTAAGAGTATTGTTCTTGTAATCCTTCGTCATTTTGAGGAAGAGGTCGAGATAGGAGCGGCGGGCTGTGAACAGGAAGGAGGAACGGTCGGTCTGGATGGGACCTTCCGCCGACACACTGGCAGAGAGCAGACCGATGGAGCCTCCAAAATGATATTTACGCATGTCGCCTACCCGAGTGTTGATGTCAAACACTGAAGATGTGCCGCCACCGAAGGCTGCTGGCACCATCCCTTTGTATAGGGAGGCATTGTTGAGCGCTCCGTCGTAAAAGGTGGAGAAAAGCCCCATAAGGTGACCGGCATTGTAGATGGTGGCTCCATCAAGCAGGATAAGGTTTTGCGCCGAGGTGCCGCCTCTCACTTGATAGCCGCTGGAAGCCTCACTCTCGCTCTTCACACCTGGCAACAGTTGCAAGTTCTTGATAATGTCGCGCTCACCAAAAATCGTAGGTACCTTCGCCATCGTGCCTATGTCGATTTTTTCCACACCGACTTGCACCTCCTCAAGTCGGCGCTGAGCCGAACGCGACATCACGGTCACTTCTTCAAGTGTGTCCTCACGCACCACATTGTCCTGAGCGACAAGGTCGGTACAGGCTGAGAGGCACAGCAAGATGAGCGCCAACCGATTATTATGAAGATTGTGGAAGGTCATGTCCAAAGACTTGTAATGAACATCGCACTGGCATCATCCGCCTTTTTGAAACCGCATGATTCGTAGAAGTCCAACTCCTTGTTATAGGCTACGACAACAATACGAAGATAATCCGCATATTTAGCTTTCATCATTTCTACCAAATGCCTGCCGATGCCTTGATGTTGATATTCTGGACGAACAAGCATGTAATGGAGATATGCCGTCATCACGCTATCATCCATCGCACATATCATTCCTACAAGGCGCTCTCCATCCCATGCTGTGAAGACAGTCTTGAAATTTTGCATAGCCACTACCAGTTTCTCCGGGAAATGACCTGACGACCATTTTACTGACAAAAACAAATCCTGTAATTCTTCCTGGTCAAATGTTTGAATATCTTTATAGATAATGTTCATTTTTTCCATATCTCCCCCATGTTTGTTGGAATCACTTGAAAATGATTTTAATTTGAAGCACTAAAGGTAATCGTATTTTCCGATATGACAAAACAATCATTGATTTTTTCCTATCTTACATTAAAAAATCAATTCTTGCCTTTATTGATTATGTAAATACCAAGAGCGGATAGCCCTCCTGCAATAGCGTATTTCAAATGGAAAGTCTCACCAAGACACAGGCATGACGTCACAGCACCAACTATTGGTATCAGTGAATTGTATATGGCTACCTTTCCCACAGGATTGCAACTGAGCAACTTGTTGTATAGCGCGAATCCGACGGCAGAGATGGCGATGAGCAACAAAAGGCAAACGATGCCGAGCATATTGACATGAGGCAGCGTACCACCAAACAAAAACCCTGGAATGATGAGCAACATGCCACCAATTGCGAGACTATAACCAGTTCCAACGAACACATCCACCCTGCGGCTCAGACCACGAGTCATCAAACCAGAGAATGCAGAGCAGATGGCGTTGATGACAATCATGCCGTCGCCCAACCAAGTGAATAGTCCGCTGTCTGCGCCACCAAGGTTCAATGTCAGGATTCCGCAAAACCCTACAGCGCATCCGAGAATCTTCCGTGAGGTCAGTTTGTCGCTCTTGAAACAGGCGCAAGCCAACAGCACCACAAGGAAAGTGCTCAGCGAGTTGAGTATGGCTGCCCGTGAACCCTCGCTATGAGACATGCCTACATAGAAGAAGAAGTAGTGTAGTGTGGTGTTCATCAGTGCAAAAGCGAGGATGAACCACCAGTCATTCTTCACTTTAGTCTTGAAAGAACGTCCACTGCTACGAGCAACAGCCAAGAGTATCATACCTGCTGCAGCAAAACGAAGGCCTGCAAAAAGCATCTTGCTGCCTGTCATCTCCGCTGTTATGCCAAAGGCATGGAAGCCCACTTTGATTAGTGGGAATGCACAGCCCCATGCTATTGCCGCTGTCAAGGCAAACACCACCACCCATGTGGGTTTTTGGAATATGGATGTATTTGTTTGTTCCATCTGCCACGAATTGGAAGATTGTTTTGGGAATCAAGTTACAAGGGATCTCATGCCTACTCAATCCCATCGAACATGACACTGCAGCCCAAAAACAATCTTTCCATCAACATTATAAAAAAAGTCTAAAAAATCATGCAAAGATAAAGAAAAACAACAATATCGTTATGATAAGAAAATGGATTTATTATAATTTTTTAGTTTTATGTTGTTATCGAGCAAAAGAGAATTTAAAGACTCACATTTATTTTGCCAAGCTACCACCTACCCTGGACATAGATTTCATATGAAGCCCAGCCTCCAAGTGATGTGCTTTGAGGCAGAGCTTTTGAGATTAGAGAAAGATTCTTTACTATTTATATACTATTCTTGAATGAATTTTGTCTGATGTGCAGACTGTAGTCATATTTCTTCGTCTATCACCCTACGTAGTTCTTCTTCTGTAGGTAATACTCGACGTACATCTTCCATTGTCTTATACGTGGCGACTCCCATCGGATTCTCATATCCTTGTATAAGGAATTCGACGAAGCTCTTGTTTGCTTGCTTACATAATACAATTCCTATACTAGGATTCTCGTAGGATTTCTTCACTTCGCTGTCAAGAATACGCAAATAGGCACTCAACTGCCCAAGGTACGCAGGTTTGAAGCCACCACGCTTGATTTCCACGCAGACCAATGCTGCTAATTCACGGTTGAAAAAGAGAAGGTCAGGATATTGTTCCACTCCAAATTTCTCTAGATGGTATTGGTTGCCCACAAATGCGAAGTCACGCCCGAATGTCATGATAAAATTCTTCACATTCTGAATGATGGCCTGTTCCACCTCACGTTCGTCCACATCGGCTTCGTCTCTGGCACCTATTTCCTCCACATTGATAAAGTCAAGTAGGTATTCATCCTTAAACATTTCAATAGCACGCAAGGCAGACTGGGGGCTTGGCATAGTCTTGGCAAAGTTGTTGGGCATTTCACCTTGATGCTCGTATAGTTTTCCCTTGAGCATATCACGGAGCAAATACTTGTCCCATTTGTTTGCGACAGCCTCATGGATATAGAACAGTCTCTCTTCAAGTTTTTCTGTTTTGTTCAGAATTTCAATGTGATGAGTGAAACTCAGGCTGACAAATTCTTCAAAGTTAAATTTCTCTGTCAGAGGCTGGTGATACTTCATAAGAGATTCGTAATCCACCACCTCCAAATCGACCGCCGTCGGCGGTCGATTTGGCAACTGTGGTAATTCGACCGCCATTGGCGGGCGAATTGATGGTGCCCATTCTTCATAGAACTGCCGCATTTTCTTAATGCTTGTTTCCGAAAAGCCCTTCATTCCAGGCAGCTCCTTGTGCAATTGGTCGCTGATTTGCTTGATAGCCCCCTTTCCCCAAAAGCCCTTTCCCGAATGCTCTGAGATATAACGGCCAATGCCGTAATATAAAGACAACTGCTCTCGATTGACAATCTTGGCCGCACGGTACTGACTTTGCAGAATGGCCTTTTTGATAGCTTTTACAGCAGCTCGCAGTTCATCTGAGAGTTGGATGTTTTCTTTCATAGTTGCTCCTTGTTGATTTCAATTCCCACTATGGAAATCAGTTGCAAAGATAATTGTTTTTGGTAAATTTCAATCATCATACTTCAAAAAGTAGTGTTCATATAAATGCTCCTTTGAAGTTTTTTGCTAATGCAAAATTGTGCCGAATTATCATCCCCCCTTTATTTACGGGATTTTAAGATGGGCGAGGTACAACTTTCGGAGCAGTGAGAACAGAGACGTGCTTGCATAGTCTATGCCGAGTCGTGACGAAAGAAGACAGAATGTCAATGGCGGTACAAGAAGCCCCAAAAAACTGTTCCCATATGGAGAATGTATCAGAATCTCCGTCCCCGTGATTTCCGTCCCCGTGATTTAAAACTTCATTTTCCCTATGGTCATATAATGGATGAGAAAGGCAGCTATAAGCAGCCCTTTTTATTCTTAACATTCTCCCCCAATTGCATTCACCTCTTTATCAATTGGCTTTTCAGGATGTTGAGGTACAACGGCGGTACAAAAAGCCGTTTTTGGGGGTCTTTTGGATTGAAAACCGGCATCATAAATCCCGCCTAAAATCAAAAAACACAGCCTCCATGCATATTGTATGGAGGCTGCGCTGTGAAGTGAATGATGAAGTCTTACAGCTGATCCCAATCGGTATCGTCGTCTTCATCATCCCAAAGATTGTTTTCGCCTGCTCGGGCAGGACCGCTGCCACCGCCGCCATACCCGAGGGTGTAACTTCCAAGGTTGGTATGAATTTTGGTAATGGAATTGACAAGCAAAGGACACTCTGCTTTCAATTCCTCCACCCAGATTTCAGGTTGTATATATGTCCTTTTCTTCGTTCTGTCCTCCTTTACTTGATAACCACCTTACGTCCATTATTGATATAGATGCCCTTGGTCGTGGGCTTGCCGATTAGTTTCCTGCCGTCGATCGTGTACCAGGCATCAAAGGTGAGTGATGAGGGATATGTGATGAGAGATATGGCTGTCTCGTTGCCATGGCCGAAATTGAGCACGAAGGCGTTGACACCGCCAGATTGATCAGGCTCACCACACACCAGGCCGTTGTTCAGCTGGAAGTAGGAGCGGAAGGCATAGATGGTCATTTCGCCGTTGGGATAATGGAGTTTGTCGTCGGCTCCTAAATAGAGAATAGTCTTGTCACCTTCGGCAGTGAAAGCCTTGGGCGAGTAGAGGCCGACGAAGGTGACAGCGTTGTCGCTGCTGCTCGTGGCGGCTGGCTGAACGTTCTTGATGACAGCGCCATTGAACACAGGATTCTCGATGTCGCTGCCACTGGCCCATTTCACGATACAGGCTGTGCCGGCAGTGAACACCGTTTCAGTATAGTCAGTGAAGTTGAGCGTCAGGGTGCCTGTTTCGTTGTCGAAGGAAGAACCTTCGCCGTCGAGCACCATGATGGTGGCATCCTCGAGGGGAGACCCCTCTATCACGAAATCGAAGGGCAGGCAGAGGGTGTTCCAGCAACCGTCCTTGTATAGCGTGCGGCCGCTGAGCGTCACGTTGGCATATTGTTCGTCGTTGGCACTGATGATAGAAGCGTTCTCTTCTGTTGCATCCGTATCGTTGTCGTAGAGTGTTACATCAATCGGTTCGTCGGCGACGATTGCGGTGATGGTGGCATCAGCATCGGCGAAGGTCAGCTTATAAGCGTTGAACGAGCCGGTGAGCGTGCCATTATCAGTCTCGAGTTTCGTAATGGTGCCAGAGGGAATAGAGGCCACAATGTTGACGCTGCCATTCGCCTTGCCGTAGTACACGCCCTTATAGTACAGTCCGTCGCCAATCTTTGTGATGCAATAGTCGTCGTAGCGGATGATGCTGCCGTCGTTGTTGTTGTATTTGAAGGTGAGGTCATCAGTGCCGCTTATAATCTTATAGCCGCGCTCGGCTCCATCTTTATCGCTGCCGTCCACACCCTTGATGTTGGCCGTCGTGTAATAGAGGTTGCCGAGATAATTGTAATTGGGGAGTGTATTGATGGGATGAGTTTCGATTCCCACAATGGCTCCCACGTTGGTTCCCGTAATACTGCCACCATAGTAAAAGCAGTTCTCCACCGTACTGCCAGGATCGCAGGCACCAGTGATGCCGCCTATATAATAGCTGCCGCTGACATTGGCTGCGCTGGAGCAGGCCCGGATGGTGCCGACCAGATTGTAGCCCACTACGCCACCAGCGTAGTTAATGCCAGTAACGGTGACATCGCTTTCCACATGGCAGTTCTCCACGAGACAGCCGGCCATCAACCGTCCGACGATGCCACCCGTGGCGTCGCCACCTTTGATGGTGCTGCTCTTCAGCGTCAGGTTCTTCACTGTGCCGCCGTTTCTCACCAACCCAAAGATGCCACGCCGTCCGCTGGTCCCGGAATCGAAGTTGATGCCGCTGATGGTGTGGCCCCTGCCGTCGAAGGTGCCGGAGAAGTAATACTTAACGCCTGCACCCGTAGCTATGGTGGTGAATGTCTCACCGCTGAAGTCCAAATCGTTGCCTAAGGCGAAGTGGACACCGACGAAGTGCTCAGGATTCGTGGTATTGTTCATCTTTGTTGCCAAGGTCTGCATCTGCGCAATGGTGGTGATGATGTACGGGTCGGCCTCCGTGCCGCTGCCGATTTCCGTGACATCTGTCAATTTAGTCGTTGTGAAGATGGAGCCAGTCCATGTGCTTTCCCCCTTCTGATTGTATGCCTGCACCTGTACCTCATACTTCGTCTCAGGGTCCAAGTCCGTAAGCGTACAGCTGGTTGTGGCAAGTCCGTTCACTTCGGTCCACGTGGCAGGAGAATCACCTTCTTTAATATATGAAATGTAGCAAACACATACATGCCATCCATCAGTACAGTTGTGATGGACAATGCCAATCTTACCCACCTGTCCTTTATAAGCTTTCGTATCGAAGCTGTACTTTTCCCATTCGTCTTTCGGAGGAGTAAAGTCAACACCTATCTGAAAAGTACCTTCATCCGTTATCACATATACACCTAAAACATCGTTGGGATAGGAATCGTTTTGGGCATAGAAAGTAAAAGTGCCGCCAAGTGGTAATTCTGGAGAAATCAGCCAGTTGTTGGGAGATAAAGGACCATCATTTTGGGTGTAACTATCAGAACAAAAGCCAACTTTCTCATCGGGGTCACCCGTGCCGTTGGGGTCGTAATAACTATAAAAAAATCCCCAATTATTGCCGTCGCCATCTCGGTCTTCAACAGTCCAGTCTTCAGTTAGAGACTCGTAATTATCCTCCGTGAGGTCCCATAATAAATTCACGGTTTCGTTAGGATTAATCACCTTGTAGCGCAAGTTCCATTTGTCGCCTTCAGCACCATCCCATGTCACATTGGCAGTAGTGGCTGCAAGGGCAACCGTAAGGTTAGTAGGCGTGGTGGGATCAGGAATATACTCCTTGTCGGTGTCGAGCTCTATGTCGTCGATGTTGAGTATGAACTCATCTGTGGTCTTATAGTGCCGGATAGCGAAGCGGCCTGTTGTCCCTTCAAACTGCTTCAGATTGAAAGCGTACATTATCATATCTCCAGTAGTGGTAATGTCGGTACCCACTTGTATGAAGTGGCCACCGCCTACCAGCTCACTGCCAACACCATTCGTCATGCCATCCACAGAGACATAGACGGCGAAGATTTCATGGCAGTAGGTATCATCTTGTCCGCAAGCCCAAAGCGACAGGGTGCCGCCGAGGGTGACCTCTGGGGAGATGAGCCAGTTGTCGGGTGACAGCGGACCCATTTCTTCATTGTCATAACTTGCCGACATCATGATGCCATCGCCCGATTGAGTGGTCATCCTGCCATTTTCACGTCCGGTGTTGCTGTAATACTTCCAGTTGAATTCGTCACCGTCATTGTCGACAAGTGTCCAGCCGTCGAGCTGGGCCTCATCTTCGAAGTCCCATAAGATGGGATTGTTTTGTGCCAATGCCCCTTGCACGACCGCGCACAGCAGGGCAATCAGCATAATGGTCAGTTTTTTCTCTTTCATATTGCTGTATCATTGATGAATTGTCCGAATGATGTGAAAAACCGGCAAAGATGTTACTTTGGTAATGCGACAAAGTTACGACTTTTTTAAAAATACTAAGTGAAGATTTGTGATTTTAACGTGTGAATGCCATCAAACTATTGTCAAATCATCGTTTGGTTCCTTTTTCAGGATGGTTAAATAACCTTAATCAAACCTTAAACTTTGTTGTTTTCTGCAGTTTCATAAATGCCCAAAAGCATATATTCAAGAAGGTAAAATCCATAAAAAATCTCATTGCATTTTTTGTACCGTTTTATTTTTTGTCTTTTTGGGTCAGTGCTGATTATCAAGCATTTACAAAGGATTTTTAGGCTTCCATATGAAATGGTGAATCAATATTTTCGTCCTCTTGATTTAAACGGTTATAGCCTATCCAATCAGTTGTATTTCATTCAGATAAAAGAAAGCCTCGGGATGTGTCTTTTTTAGTTTGTTGAGTTTGGTGGGCAAAGGGAGTCGAAGAGTCTGTGATGCTAACTTACCTATATCGTTTTGAGTATAGTGCCGTATCTCGTTAGTTCCCTTCTCCAAAAGTCGGCTGAGGTAAGCCACTTTAGCAGCATTGATAATGGCAGAATCCAAGGTGTACTTCTCGCTGTGAATGAAATTGCCAATACGACTAATGCCATCTTGTAGGAGTTTGTATTCCTCTGGATTCGCCAAACCGCGCATACATATGGTGATGGCCGTCTGGTAGATGTCATCAAGCACTTGTTGAATGTCATCTGATGGCAGGTTGCGATATTGCAATTCCACCTTGGCAAACTTCTGGAAGGTCTGGCGGGTAACAGAGATGTTTTCGGTGATGTCAAACAGCGAGGCTACGTCAAAGAGTTGCTTGATAATCTCCATAGTACATTTCTTCTGGCCCTTGAAGAATGGGATGCCCGTCGTGTGCGGAGCGAAAGCCGTCAGTTTGTCGCCCAACAAATCCTCATGGCTCGGCAAGCTGACCGTGACGAGAGGTTCGTCTATCATCAGCAACGGACTTTGTATGGGTAGAGACACAATCTGGGAATAGTGCGTTTCCTCGAAGAGCACGTCAAGCAGTATCTTGTCCTGTCCACCTTTACCTGGATAGCTCACTTCGTAGTAGAATTTGGCGTGTTGCTTCGGGACTTCAGTTCTTGATATGCGCTCTACGAGTTCCACTTTGCCAAAGCCGTATTCTTCTGCATACTGGCTGAGATATTCCTCTATGACGGTTCCTGGAGGACAGATGATATCAATGTCTATTGACAATCGTTTACTGGTGTTCAGGTGAAGCATTAGCGAACTGCCGCCCTTGAAGATGAAAGGACAGCCGGAACGAGCCAGTGCTTCAAGAAGCGAAAAGGCACGGATGGTCTTTTCAACCAATGCAATATCGCGGACACCCATTTGGCGGGCGGCCTCGGTTATCCACTCAAGGCTTCTACTCTTGGGGTTGATCATGGTCTATCGTGTATATGATATGTTCAACTTTCTCTTTCCTGTTACGGCGAGAGGCATATCTCAGCAGTTTGCGCATGTTGACATGATTCCTCTCACGCGCATAGTCATATATGTTGTATATCTCGGAACCGCTGGCGAATAGCAGTTCGTTGTCGCCAATGGCATCCACAAGGATTTTCTCTATACGGGGTACCTGACAACCGTCCACGATGGTCAGCGGCGACTGACCTATCAGTTGGCGCACCACGAGGGCATCAGTACCCGTCAGATAACGGTCACAGTCTATGGGAGAAGGCGACAGGAGAATGTTTCTGTCAAGTTTCATCTCCTGCAAGGCATGGAATACCGTCTCCATACCGTCCTTCTCCACATCCACGAAAACATAGCCGATGTCTGGCACATGGAGCATGAACGAGGCAAGCACTCGTGGGCTCCAAATACACATATCAAGGAGCGGAAACTTCTGCTTTAGACTCAAATAGATGTCCTTCTCCATCTCTGATGGCTGATATACGAATTCCGGCAGACTGTCATGAGCCAATTCATAGACTCCGTGCCCAACCCTATGAAGTGAGCCTGATGCAAGCATCCGGTTAATCTGGAGGGTAATCGCACTGGCCTTGATGCCCGTCTGCTGGCGGGCAACTTCATGCAGCAGGTCTTTCCTGTGGAAAGTTCCTCCCTGTGCCACTGCATAGTTCAATATAACTTCCGTTGCTGTCATATCAGTGTTTGTCACTGCAAAAGTATATCTTTTTTGTCAAATATAAAAATATTTTGCCAAGAAAGATATAAATTGGCTGTTTATTTCCATAATGATGGGCGTATTCTGACTAAATCCAGCATTATAACAGGATCCCATATGGACAGACACATAAACTCCCCGTCACTTGCAAGTAAACGGGGAGGCAGCAATCATAGAAACTGGCGTGTAATTCTCTGATTATTATGTCATCTATAGACCGCCGTCTGCAATCCATATATGTTTTTCGTTGTCGTTCCTGACCGCGATATGTTTTTGCTCTTGTTTCCCGTCGAGATGCGTCAGAGTATAGAACACATACGTCCCGGCATAATCACCGTCACGACGTTCTTGGAAGCCTGAGGCTTTACAACCTTTCATTTTATCGGACAATGCAGGAAGTATGTTCTTGTAATAGACCAGTGCTTCGTTAGCTTGATTGCTGTTGCCACTGATGATAGCTTGAAGGATACGCTCTGCGGCTTGTGCGGCAGTCTCCTGCTGTAGTTTATTGAGTCGGTCGTCAGATTTATTTGATGTGGTTTTTGTTACATCCGTCCATTGAACTTCTGGAATTTGTGAAATACGGGTGCGGTTCAACATGACATTGTACTGAATGAATTCAAATGAATTCTCGATGAAGCCAGAGGGCGAAGAAAGGATCGTAAACGGTGTATATCCCCTTGTCTTCTGTAATCAGGTCTTTGTCTAAAAGACTGCGCACGGCTGCTGTTACTACACTGACAGTCTGTAAGTGGTGCAGTTTGATAAACGACTTGCTTGTAATACCTTTTGCCTTTCCTTCTTTTGCTATGGCAAGGAATACTTCCCGTTGCTTCTCTGGCAGTTTGTCGAGCAAATCTGAATAGGTCTCTGTGATTATGAATGCAAAGATAACGGAAATACTGAATTTATCCAAATTTGGATAATCCTATTTAGGATAAATCTCCGTCCCCTTGATTATTTTATGCACAAATATAGTTTTGGAAAAGCCGAATTTTACTTTGTTCCGTAGGTTCTATATCAATGCTCTGTAATGGTGATACGGCAATCAGATTGTTGGAATAGCGTGAGAGGTAGTTAATGTCGTTAACGGTTTTTATCTTCCCGTTGGTAGGCATGGAACTAACAACTTGAGAGACAAATTCATATTCTTTTTGTGAAAACAGATTCCGCAAGGCATCCAACTTCTGTTGTGAGTAGCGAATATCTACCTTTTCGCCCTCAACAAAAATCAGACCGACACTGATACGCTCGGCAATTTCTGGCCGGATAACTGCATAAATAATACTATACATCAGATTATTCATAATGGATGTTGTCGTTAAAGCATTCTATAAAGTTGTTCCACACTCCAACCAACCATTTCTCATCGAATAGTTGGCTGATTTTATCCTTGATGACAGTTTGAGGAACATTCCATTCACGGGGAATGTCCTCAATGATATCAGAGCAAATAAGATTACATTGTTGAATGGAATTCTCGTATTCCTTATTTAATCGTTCTATGAATTGCTTAAAGCAAGGTTTTTGTATGCCCTGAACGATGTGGGCGAAGAGATCTGACCAAAGGATCGTATCGGTCGACGTAAGATGAGAAAGGGGATACTCAAATGTCGCAGTATTGAATATGCAGCCGTAGTCTATTGAAACAAACTGGTCATTCATCACATCATAC
>ONAG01000057.1 GCA_900315745.1 uncultured Prevotellaceae bacterium | reverse complement strand
CATAATTCATGTTAAATGTTTTTGTTGTAAAACTTATTGGGTTTCAATCACTTACACTCTGATTCTGTAATCAATTTTTATTTCTTAACGGAGTATTGTTTACAGCATAATGAATAGATTAATAACCCAAAAGTAATATAATATGAAAAGATTAATAATTTGTTCCTTAATGATAACAATGGCTCTTGCCTCATTCGCACAAAAGTATTCCCTAACCACTCACTCCTAAAAAACATTCGTGGTATTCATTTTTGTCATGCGCTTTTGTTGATAATTTTTTTATTTTGCGTAATTTTGCAAAATAAAAGTATGGAGAGCTAATTGTGTCATTTTATTGATTACACATTGGGGACTTTGCCTATTTGTTTGCATTTCATGTTTGCAGAGTAAATTCTTACCCGTCATCTATAAAAACGATTAATCATATAAAATGTTTTCATATGAAAAAGGTCACCTTATTCATTCTATTGGTTTCTTTATTGTTACCTATATCGCTTAGTGCACAAAGCGTAAAATTAGGTGGACAAAAAGTCAAAATTGCTATTTCTGGTGCTGAGCCAACTTATTTCACCACTTTAGCTTCAGAGGATAGTGGAGCACCAACTAACTTGGTGGTTTCCAACATAGAGCCTTACGCTGCACAAGTCAGTTGGGAGGGAACAAATAATGGCTACAACCTGCGCTATCGTGAGGTTGACCTTACTGGTATGGCTATGGTTACTTTAAAGGCTGACTACTTATGGTCAGACGGTTCGGGTTATCAGATGCTTCTCGACGCCGATGCCACTGCCTATGGCACTATTATTCCAGAAGAAGGTGGCTTGACATCGTCTGGAGATGCTGATGCTTCTGTCTATGACGAGTTTGATTATAAGATTCCGACGAATGCCGATGGTGCTCTCAATACTGCCAATATAGTTTCTAACAGCAGTGTGACCATTTTTATTCCTGCCGGCACCTACGACTGGTGCATCACCAATCCAACACCAAATGACCGTGTATGGATTGCTGGATTAAATGGTAATGTGGGCGGCCGTCAAGATGATTATGTATTTGAAGAGGGTAAGATTTATGAATTCCATGTCTATTTGGCAGGTGTTTCTGACAAAGTGGATGTCACCATTACCGATTGTGTGGGTTCCGGCGATCCCAGTGCCACAGCATTGACATACGTCAACAATGTCACCACCCCATACAACCTCACTGGTCTTTCTCCTAAAAGCCTTTACGAAGTCCAAGTGCAGGGCGACAGTGGCGAGGAAACAGAATGGATTTCTACATACTTCGTTACCTTGACAGCCTGCCCGGTGCCCTATGATGTGGCTGTAGAACCTGAAGTCACTACCGCCAATGTGACTTGGATAGGCTTTAGTGACAAGTATAACTTGCATTACCGGGTAGTTTCATCCATATTTGAAGAAAATTGGGATGGAGAGATTGGTTCTTGGACAAATTCCAGTTTGACTGATAAATCGGGTATAGAAAATGAAAATAATGGCATTGACGGTTCCGCTTGTTTTTGTTTTTATTACAATTTAAATCCCCCACAATATCTCTTCTCACCAGAGTTGTCGGGTGTGAATGTGGATATGGTGTTGGAATTCCAATACCGTGCTAAAGATGACAATTATCCAGAGTCGTTCCAGGTGGGCTACAGTTCAACAAATACAGACATCGACTCATTTACTTTCGGTGAAGAAATTACTACAGAAGGCCAGGATTGGCATCTCTTTAGTGAAGTGATACCTGCTGGCACCAAGTATTTCTGTGTGAAATACAATTCATACGACAAGTACAAATTGCTTTTAGATGACTTTGTTATCAAAAATTCCAAGTGGACTACCATTGAGGATATCGAGGATACCAAGTATGAGATTACTGACCTGGAGCCGAATACCCAATATGATGTTGAGGTGCAGGGCTTGTGCGACGAGAATGCTACTGCTTGGTCGGAGAGAGGGACGTTCACCACACTCCCCGCACTGGAACTGGTCAACGACGACAATTCAGAGGATGACAAGAACAGCAAAAAACTCAACGAGGCCGTTGGATTGTCAGTCAATGTCCAGTTGAAAGACCGCACCTTCTTCAAGGACGGCAACTGGAATACACTCTGCCTGCCATTCAGCGTAAGCGAGGAAGAGATCGCCAAATCGCCGCTTGCTGGCGCCATCATCAAGCAGTTCTACGATGGAGATGTAACGGGAACACATGTGGACATTGTCTTCAAAAATGCCACGGGCATCGAAGCAGGAGAATACTATCTCTTCAAATGGGAAGACGTGGGTGAGGACATCGCCAATCCTGTATTCAAGAACGTGGAAATAGAGAATGCCGAACCATATCATTCTGTTTCTAAAGACAACGGTCATTTCACAGTCTTTGGCAACTACGATTCCTTCGCAATAGACCCGTCTGTGGATGGTTGCCTTACCTACTACCTAACCTCAAACGGTGAATTGAAGTACTCCGACAGGTACCGCGTGCTGAAGACGTTCCGCATCTTCTTCCGCTTCGCTGCCGACAACGATGCCGCCGGTGCTCTTGAGTTCAACCTCGACTTCGGCGAAGGCAATATCCAGACGGGCATCGTGGAACTTGACGGCAATGGACGTGACAACCGCACTCCCGAGGGTTACTACAACCTGCATGGCGTGAAATACAATGGCAAACCCGTACAGAAGGGTGTCTATGTCAATAATGGCCAAAAGGTCGTGATTAAGTGATTTTTCAACCACCTAAAAGTATTCAAGTCATGAAAAAGATACAGAAAACCCTTCAGACATACGCTAAACCCGAAACCGACATCGTATTGTTGGGTTTCAACGGAAAACTTTTACAGGACAATTTGGATGGCACATTCGACACCTTTTCTGGAGGAGGTGACGGCATATCCATCAACCCCAATCCCGATGGGAGCGATGACGACAACCGTTCAAACGCAATAAACGTTTGGGATACGCTATAAAAGGCAGGGGAATGTGTCAAAATGAAGATTTGCACCACCGATATTTACAGCTTGCTGTCATTATGACGGAAAAGGCGTTTCATATCAAATAACGGCGGATTTAAGGAAAAATACAAAACTTTTCCATACCTTTGCCGACAAATTAGTGAAAATACTTCTATCTTTAAGTCAAATTCCTATATGAAAAGATTATTAACTATTTGCATGTCTCTGCTGCTTGTCCTTTCCACACAAGCCGGAGACGATGGACAGTTCTTCAAGAAATTGTCGGGAAAAGGCATCCCCGCGCAGGGTGTCGTGGAGAGGTTCTCCGAGTGGTTCTCTCTTCCCGCTGAGACAGAATGGCGCGAGGTGAGCCGCACCACTGACTACGTGGGCATGGAGCGCATAGAATACCGCCAGTATGTGGCTGGTGTGGAGGTGGAGCACTCTCAAGTGCTCATCCATGCCAAGGATGGGATGGTGAGCTCTGCCAACGGCACCGTGATGGAGTCAAAACTCGCACCCGCAAAACTGCAACACCGCAGTCCTATTTACAAGAATGGCACACCAACCGACATGATGGGCCAACAACTCTACCTTGTCAACACCAAGGACGGTTACCGCTATGCCTACAAAGTGATCTCCGAAGACATGCACGAATGGGTGTACTACGATGCTGAGACTCAGGAAATCATCAAGCACGTCCCCACACGCCAAGGCCAAGAGCCTCTCGGCGACAAGTCTGTAAAGGTGAAGGCAAAAACCATTTATAATGGAGACGTGGAACTCGATGCCTCTCAGACTTCGGACGGCACCATTTACCTCTATGATCAGAAGCGCAACATCCACACGCTATGTGCTGCCTACTTGCCGACATTCAACCAACTGATAGAAGAGGGGAAACTATATGACTATTATCCCCAATGCGACATGCCCGACAACCCGAAAGATGCCACGGAGGAAGATTTCACTAATTGGAAAAAAATGCTTGAAACGTTGGCTAAGGAAAACATGCTGAACAACTTTGATGAATTCATCATCGATAACACCGACTATATCAAGACCGAGCAAAATGAAATCAAAGCATTCAAACTCGACAACTTGGTAATAAACCAAGTGGTGTATGAGGACGATATGGGCAATCTCGTGCCATATACTCCAACTAAAAAAGATGGTTTGGATGATGACGACGATGACGACGATTGGTATGATGAAAATGGAGCTGGACCGTCTTTGGAATTGCAGTTGGTCTATGGCACCGACCCCAACAATATCAGCGTTGGAATGATAGAAAAATATATGGTGGATTTATTCGAACTCCCTCCTACCCAACCACTGTCCTCACTCTATGAAATCATTCCAAGCGAGGGTGCCACACTCATTTTCCTCTTAAAACAAGGAGAAGGCTTTTACATTAGTACCGACACTATTGCCGTGATACCTATCATCCCTGACGAAAGTGGCAAATTTGAATTTGCCAACGACCGTATCTGCCTGTCGCTTGACTATGAACCAGCAGGGGACCCAACAGCCGATGTTCACTGGGGAATGGGGAAAACCCTCGACTTCTACAAAGAGGTGTTCGGACGAGATAGTTATGACGGCAATGGCTCACCGGTTTACAATCTCGTGTACAATGCCGATGAAGAAGCGAATACTTTTTTGGGCACTCCAAGATGTAATGCCGGCGCATTAAGCTCTCAGTCTCCCTATCCCATGCTTTATGGTATGGGTGGAGTGGAAGTATTTGGAAGAAACATGCGCCCCGTTGTTGAACTATCGGTAATGGCTCATGAATTTACACATATCATAACTGGCTTTACTGCCAAATTAGAGTATGTCGGGGAGTCGGGTGCCCTCAACGAGTCGTTCTCCGACATCATGGGCATCAATGTCAAGAAATACGCCACCAATGCCAATGATTGGTATATCGGTGGTGACGGCATGTTATTCGACTACCAAATGAACTTTTTGAGCAACCTGCGCGACATGGCAGACCCATATAACAACGCAGATGGTGCTAACCCAGGCCCCGACACTTACCAAGGCTCAAATTGGCATGACACCTCTGACACAAGTGAAGAAAACGACAATGGAGGCGTACACACGAACAGCGGAGTACAAAACAAATGGTATTACTTGCTGACAGATGGTGGAGAAGGCACCAATGACAACGGAGATTCTTACAACGTAGAAGGCATTGGCATAGAGAGGTCGCGCCTGATAGCTTACCTGACGCTCACCAGCTATGCCACAAGGCAGTCTAACTATGCCGCCATTCGCAAGGCTTCATTAGAAGCTGCCGAGGTGCTCTTTGGAGCCAACAGTGTGGAGTGCCAAACAGTGGCTCGCGCATGGGATGCCGTTGGTGTGAGCGAGTCCATTCAAGGCATCATCGATGGCATTAGTCCGATTGCTGTCAACAGCAACAAATCCAGCCAAGTGTATGACTTGCAGGGCCGCATGGTAAATAACCAGCCCACCACCCCAGGCATCTATATCAAAGATGGCAAGAAAATGGTCATCAAGTAGATGCTGTCTTGACTGACTTATCAAGCCTCGTTTTTGAAAGTTACAGAAAAGAGAATTATCAAAACAAAAAAAGGCGGAGACCCTGAATTTGTCAGAGCTTCCGCCTTTAATAATATGATTGTCTTATTCGCTTGTTGTTCACTTGTTCATTGCAAGCTGATTGTCCAAGCTTGCCCTCTGGGTGTTCAGAGCCGTGATTTGATGTTCAATCTTGCTGAGCTTTTTCTCAAGAACGATGACTTCACCGAGACTCTGCGAAGGTTGGTAACTTAGTCCTGCCACCATGCCGTAGGTTTTGTTGCGCTCTGCCATCGCCTTTTCGAGGCTGCTTGTCAGGCTGTTCTTTTTCTGCTCCAGTTTAGCAATCTCCTTGCTAATGTCCAGAATCTGTTTTTTAGTGTTCATCACACCGTCGGTCTTGCCAAGGGAACTACCGGTCTTTATCATGCCATTTGCACTATTGTCTGCCATTTCCAGGTCACAGAACTTGTACTCTTGGGCGTTGAAACTCAGTAATGTGTAAAATGCCATTACCAATACTGTTGAGAACAGGAAGGCCGAAATGACCAACACGTTTTCATGGAAATTCTTATTCGTTTTCATAACCTTATATTTTTTATTGTTTATTTTTTGTTTGATGTTGTTTTTGATGTTGCAAATATAGGTCCTTTATGACCTCCATTCCAACTATTTTCATCTTTTTCCTTCTCATTTGATACGACATGCGCGCCATTCTGCGACAAATATGTGAAAACCCACAAATATCTGTCGCAAAACTCATTTTTCGCAAGAAAAACAAATAAAAAAAGATGGTGAAAGGAAAACTATTTAATGAATTGCCTATATTTGCATCAAAAGGGACTATATATGAAGAAAGATGTCTTTGAGCAGCAGAAAGCCTTTGCAGGGGAAAAGATTCCGTCAATGTCACGCCGAATGGTGGGGCACGACTATCAGCAAAGGCAGATGTATATGATCACGATGGCTATAGAAGGCCGCCGACCACTATTGGGAAAAGTCGTTGGCAGGAGCGATGGTCAGAAAGGCACACCCGAGGAGCCTCATGTGGAGCTGACAGTCTTAGGAAAGCAAGTGGAGCACAATTGGTATGATATCGCCATCCGCTATCCCCAAATCCAAGTGCTCGCCCTACAGGTCATGCCTGACCATTTCCATGGCATCCTTTTCGTGAAGGAGCATCTTGACAAGCCTTTGGGCAAGGTGCTCCTCGGCTTCAAACAGGGCTGCAATAAAGCCTATCGCTCCCTTGTCCTCAATGCCCAGCATGCCGATGCCTCGCACACCATCGTCCCGCATGTTGCTGTAGTACAGCAACATACAAGACAGCCAGGACAACATACAGAACAGCCAAGCCAAAAGAAAGAACAGCCAAGCCAAAAGAAAGAGGACCGCAAGCACGGCCTTCTCTTCGAGCGCAGCTACAATGACAGTATCCTGATGCATGCCGGACAGCTGAAGAGATGGCATGACTATCTTGCCGACAATCCCCGCCGATTATTGATGAAACGCGAGCACCCCGACCTTTTCCGCATACAGAGAGGACTGACGGTGGGAGCACTCTCTTTCTCCGCCATTGGAAATCGTTTCTTGCTGCAAAAGCCTGTGCTGATGCAGGTGCAGTGCTCACGCCACATGACCGAAGAGGAAATAAAGAACAAGGTGGATGAATGCTTGAGAGCCGCCTCTCAAGGAGCTGTCCTGGTATCTCCTTCCATCTCACCTGGAGAAAAGGCAGTGATGCGCGCCGCCTTCGACAAGGGATTTCCATTGATTATCCTGCAAGAGAACGGATTCTCCGATTTGGCGAAGCCTGGCGGCAAGCGCATGGATGCCTGCGCCGAAGGGCGGTTGCTTATCTTGGCTCCCTGGCAGCACCACAACGAGCAAATAGCCATCCGGCGTGACCAATGTCTCTCTCTCAATGAAATGGCACGATTGATATGCTCGTCAGTATAGTTTGCGATTTATTGTGTTTTGTGTATTTTTTCTTTTCTTGTTTGCTTGCTTTTCATCACGTCTGAGGGATTCACCCCAAATTCCTTTTTGAAGGTTTCGCGGAAGTGAGCCATTTGGTTGAATCCTGTCATCATGGCGGCTTCCGTCACATTGTAGTCGCCGCTTTCGAGCAAGTGGTATGAATGGAGAAGGCGCTTTTTTCGTATATATTCCTTTGCCGTCAATCCTGTCAACGCTTTTACCTTGCGATAGAAAGTGCTGTGGCTCATGCCCATTTTGTCGGTTACGAAAGCCATGTCTATATCCTCGTGCATGATGTTTTCGTTGATAAGAGTATTCAACTTTTCAATGAAAGCCTTGTCCAGGCGGTTCAGCTGGGGCACGTTTTCCTTGTCATCGTCATTCTTTTTTGATGCGCCTGTGACGATGTCTTCTGCCGCCAATTGTTCCGCTATCCTTCGTCTGTTGGCGAGCAAGTTCTTTATGCGGCTGGCGAGCAGTTTTGCCGTGAAGGGTTTCGTCAGATAGGAGTCGGCGCCGCTTTCATACCCTTCCTGCTTGTCTTCATCGGTCACCTTTGCCGTAAGCAAGATTATGGGAATGTGGCAAGTCCTCACATCTTCCTTCAGTTGTTTGGTGAGCTGTATGCCATTCAGTTTCGGCATCATTATGTCGCTCACGATGATGTCGGGTATTTGTTCTTTAGCCTGTTTCACCCCCTCCATTCCGTTTTCTGCCTGCAATATGTGGAAGTCCTCTCCAAACGAATCCGAGATGTATTGCCGTATGTCGGCATTGTCTTCCACTATGAGCAGTTTTTGCATGAGGTCCTCTGTCTCGGTGTCTTGCTCCGTGTCATTCTTGTCTTTTGGTGCCTTCTCTTGCTTGTCTTCCTTATGCAGCGCATTGGGGTAGTCTTTGTCGATGTCCAATGACAGTGCGAAACGGCTGCCCTTGCCTTCCTCGCTCTCCACTGACAGTTGGGCTTCGTGCAAGTCTGCCAACGACTTGACAAGAGCCAAACCTATGCCTGTGCCCGACGCCTGATGACTGCCCTTGGCTTGGTAGTAGCGTTCAAAGATATGTGGCAGGGCTTCGGTGGCAATGCCATATCCGGTATCCGCCACCTCTATCACGATTTGGTTTTCTGATTCTTTCACGGTCACGCAGATGGTGCCTTGTTCGGTGTATTTGATGGCGTTCGACAGGAAATTGTTCATTATGGTGTTGATGACTTCCGAGTCGAAATACACCTGTGGCAGGTTGCTTGCGATGTCGTAGGAGAACTGCACGTTTTGGTGGTGGTAGAGTTCCTTGAAGTTGATGCATATTTCCTCCACGAAATGTCCCAAGTCGCCTTTCGCAACAGTCAACCGCCGGTTTTGCGTCTGTGTCTTTCTGAATTCGAGTATCTCGCTTATCAGGTTCCGCAATTGTTCGGCGCTCTTGTGTATCATCGACACGCGTCGCTTGCTGTTCTGGGGCAGATTCCTGTCGTTCATCAGGTCTTCCAATGGTCCCAAGATTAGCGTGAGAGGCGTGCGCAGTTCGTGTGTCACATTGGTGAAGAATCTCAGTCGTTCTTCATTCAATTCTTGTTTTTGCAAGTTTTCTTTCTTTTCCATCTCCAACGAGTTGCTCAGTGTCAGCTTTCGTCTGTACGAGCGGAAAAGGAATGCCACGAGAGCGACGATGGAGAGGAAATAGACAAGGTATGCCCACCATGTTTGCCAGAAAGGCGGCGCTATGTAGATGTGGATTTGTGTCTCTGACGCCTCGTCCCAGTCTTGTCCCAACAGTTTTGCTCTCAGGATGAAGGTATAGTGTCCTGGAGGCATGCTTCTGAACACCACGTCTTGGTCGCTTCCCACATAGTACCATTTGTTGCTCAGTCCCTTCATCATGTATGAATACTCTTCCCTTCCTGTCTGGGCATAGTTTCTGATAGTGAATATCAGTCGCAGTGTGTTCTGCTTGTAGTTGGTTCGTATGTTGCCATTTGGCTCCACAGGCATTTGGATGATTTCGGTGTTGCTGCCGGTGGGATTGTATGCCTCGCACGCCACAATCTGCACGTTGGATGTTTGTATATGGTTGAAATTGAGTGGGTTGAAGTAACAAGCCCCATTGGCTGCCCCAAAGTATATGTTTCCGTTGGCAGATGCCATGGAAGCCCCGATGGAGAATCCTCCCAAATGATGTTGTCCGAATTGGTGATAGTTGTAGAATTTCCCTGCTTTCCTGTCGAAGCACGAGATGCCGGAGAAGGTACTCATCCATATCCTCCCTGCCGCATCTTGTTGCAACGCCCTGATATGGTTGTCGTCAATGCCTTGTTTCTTATTATAAATGGTGACCCCCTTCAGGTGGGCAGGGTCTTCCACAAACGCCAGTCCCTCATAAGTGGCAACCCACAGTCCCTTTTGGCTGTCCGCCATTATCTGGTTCACCTTGCCGGATGGCAGTCCGCCTTCCTTTTGCAGGTTGATGCTCTTCTTCGTCTGCATGTTGATTACATACAGTCCGCCGCCCAACGTAGCCACCAGCATCTCCTCGTCGTTTAGCATCATAAGTCCTGTCACCGGACCATTTTGGGTTATTCTGTTTATTTCGGTTTCATGCCTTACTGTTCCGTCCTTGTAGGAGAACACCCCTTGTTGGCTGCCTATCCACATGCGCCCGTCCTTGTCTTCCATGAAAGAGTGGATGTCTGGAGCCTCAAGTCCGATGTCTATCCTCTTGAAGGTGTTGCTAACCTTGTCAAAGACGATTACTCCTTCGTCTTCCATTCCCATCCACACATGTCCGGAATGGTCGCACATCATTGAGCGTGAATAGGAGTGCTCGCGCCGCATTTTGCTTTGTATTGCCCAACTGCCTTTCATTTGATTGTTCTCCCACACCGACAGTTCGTCTTCGCTGCCTATCCAGAATCGAGTGTCATTTTCTTGTGCAAAGGCATAGACGGGTTTTCTCCGCAAGTTTTTGTCATAGTAGTCTATCAAGAGAAAAGGCTGTTTTTGGGCGCTGATGAAGTCCACGCCTGTGCTGTGGTTTCCTATCCAGATATTGTCGTATTCGTCCTGCAGGATGCTGCGTGTGTTGATGGAGGAAAGTCTTACTATTATGGGGTCAAAGTGCAGTTTTGTCTCGTTGCCCAATAATTGTTTCAGGTTGACCACCAGCACTCCTCCCATGTCGGTTGCCACCCACAAGGTGCCGTCGTGCATCTCCAAGATGTCATAGACATTGTCATCGTATGTGTCTGTCTCCTTAACCACTTTCGTGAATGTGCCGGTGGCAGGATGGAACAAGGCAAGACCATGGTCGGTGCCCACCCAGATGCGTCCTTGACTGTCTTGATATATTTTCCTTACGTTGTTGCCTGGCAGGCTTGTGGCATCTCCTTGCTTGTGCATGAACGTTGTCATCTTGCCATCTTTCAGGCTTATCATGCTCATGCCCTCGTGCCAGTGCCCCAAGTAGAGGTGACCTTTCCCGTCGTCCAGTCCGCAATGGCTTCCTATCATCTGCTTGATTGGCAGGGTGGTGGGTTGTGTGTCATCGCAATTCCAGTGTTGCACTTTGCCATAGACATAGACCAGCCAAACTCCGTTGTCGTGTGCCGGTATGAGAGCACCGATGCCGACTTTCTCAATTCCTGTCTTTTCCTCGATTTTTCTTATTTTCCTTTTCTTGCAGTCGTAGATGAACAGTCCGTTCTCAGAGCCTATCAGCATTTGGTTTGTTGGTTTGTGATAGAGTATGTCTGTTATCATCTGCCGGTTGTCAGACGTATGTATCTCCTTCATGGAGCTGCCTGCTATTCTGTTCACCCCCGACTCTGTCGCCGCCCATACGTATCCCTCGCCATCCAATGCCAAGACACTCACGAGGTCGTTGGATAGTCCGTTGGCAGAACTTATTCGTTTGTCAACAGAATACTCTTGCGACCATGCGGTAATACTCCAGAGGAGGATGGCTGTCAGGATATGTATTTTATGCTTCATTTTTGTATTGAGTCTCGTTAGTATTTTATGGTTCCGTCATAGTTGAATATTGGCTTGTCGGTGTCCACTTCTTCATCATAGAACTGTACTGCGCTGTCGTTGAGTTTCGGATGTTGCTGCTTCAGGAGTTTGATTATTTCTGCTCCCGCCCATATTGCGGGTCCGTATCCGTGCGCAGCCATCACATGTGTTGGTCTGTAGGCGTAGAAGGCGGCATCGAAGCCCATGCCTGTCCCCACGCACACTTTCTCCACCTGTCCCTTGTCGTTCACCGACGATCTCACTGCTTGCCAGCCCATCAGCGCCACAGGTCCGTATGCCTTGGCATCGAGCCATCCCATGTTGACGGCATGTGCCATGCAGTAGGTGTATATGGCTGTGGCTGACGCTTCCAGATAGGTGTCGTTGCGGTTCAGCAGTTGGTGCCAGAACCCATCGTGATGTTGCAGTCGTGCCAGTCCTGCGGCATGTGATTTGAGCAGGTCGGTGATGGCTTGTCGTTGTGGGTGGTTGTCTGGCAGCACGTCAAGCACCTCGCAGAGGGTAAGTATTGCCCAACCGTTGGCGCGTCCCCAGTAGAATGTCGGGTGTGGGTTCATCGCCTCCACCCATCCATGTCTGAACAGTCCGTCTTCTGGCACGAACATGCGTTTGGCGAACAGCAGCACCTGTTTGGCCGCTTCATCATAATACCGGTTTTCGCCAGTTAGTTTCCCCATGTATGCCATTGCCGGTATGCCCATGAACATGTCGTCGAGCCACACCGAGTTCTTGTGTGGTCTCAGTCGTGCGAATGTCCCATCCTCCATGCGGTGTTCCTTGTTGAGTATGTAGTTGGAATAGTTGTCTATCAACTCTCTCAGGGGCAGTTGGTTGTCTTTCAGCAATGCCTTTATCATCGAGGTGCACACTGCCCCTGCATCATCGAGGGCATGTGGGTCTATCACCCTTCTTATGTTGTTGTCTATGTTGGCTTTGTTCTTGTATAGCTCCTTGAATCGTGGTGCTATCTTTGCCAACAGCAACTGTCGTTTGTACACATAATCCTTGTAGGCTTTGTCGCCTGTAGCCTCCCATGCGGCAAGCACGCCCGAGTAGGTGACGCCCCATTCGTAGCTGGTCAGCCTGAATCCACCTTGTTTCAGTTGGGTGTCGGCATTGATGTCTTGTGGTCGCATCACCTCTTTGCCTGTATTCTTGTCGATGAGCACGGCGGGTGTTTCCGAGTCGATGTATTTCAGCACCCTGTCCATTGTCTGCTTCACCTCTTCCACTGTGGGTATGCCATACCTTTGATGGTTGGCTGGCTTCATCAAGTGCAGCGGGGTGTTGTTGTCGTTCACTTGTTGGGCGGCAGATGGTGATGCTGCTATTGCCAGCATCACGATGACCAAGGTCTTTATGTGTTTTCTCATTTTCATTTCAGGAATGGGTTTACGGTTTTGTCGGGTCCGAGATAGAATCCAGTCTCTGGCGGTTGGTTGTAGGCTGTGTTTTCCGAAGCCACGCTCAGTCGGTAGGGTATGTCTTCCATGAGGCAGTTGATGCGGTGCTCCGTTGGCATCGTGGTGACAAAGAGCCTCAGTTCGGTGCTTTCACGGTTGCGCGCGAGCACCTCTTCTCTCCAGTCGCCCAAGATGTCGGCAGAGAGGCATGGGTTCGACTTTGAGCCGTTGTTGAACTGCACTCCCTCAAGACGTTTCACGGTCTTCATACGTCCTGTCTCCCAGTCGTATTTCGACACTGTCTCATGGTCGAGCATCTCCCTCAGCAGGTCTCCATCCCACCAGATGCCGAAATTGGTTGGTATTCGCGCCCCCCTAATCCTCAGGGCGTTGTTGTCGCCCTCATCTTCTTTCTCTTGTGCTGTCTTCTTTGGCTTCAGTACATTGCCTTTGATGTCCCTGATGCCTCCGCTCTCGCTGCTCCACATTTCCACGCCGGGGTTGGTGGGGTCGATGTCTGCTGCCATGCACCTGCCCACGTCTTCGTTGCTCTTGATTTGGAAGATTACCTTTCCGGTTTTTGCATCTCTGAAGTCGCTGCCGTCGCGCCTGTTCTCGTGGCAGTCCCACACTTGCAGCAGTTCGCTGTTGGGATCGAATGCCATGAGGTGCATGGCATCGCCGTGTCCGAAGCCTGTGTTGTACAGTCCTGTGCCGTCGTTATCTACAGCCATGGAACCATATGTTATCTCGTCGCATCCGTCACCATCCACGTCGGCTATTCTCAGGTTGTGGTTTCCTTGTCCGGCATAACTTTGCCATTCGGGGTTGTTGGTGTCAAATGTCCATTTGTTTTTCAGCTGCTTGCCGTCCCAGTCCCATGCCGCTATGACGGTGCGTGTATAGTATCCACGGCAGAATATCCCGCTGGCATGTTTGCCGTCAAGGTATGCCACTCCTGCGAGGTATCTTTCCGAGCGGTTTGCGTGGTCGTCGCCCCATGCTCTCATGTCGCCTCTCTCCGGGATGTATGGCTTTGTGTCCATCACGGCTCCTGTCAGTCCGTTGAAGACGGAAATGTATTCCGGTCCGTCCATGATTCGCCCCGTCTTGTTGTCGCCGTGCACCTCCGTGTTCAGGTATCGCCGGCGCATGTTGTATCTCTCCGTGTTGGTGAGTGTCGGTGGAAGTGTCTTTTCTATGCTGTCCCAGTCGTGCCTGCGCCTAATGGCATCTTCGCGTTCTTCCTTGATTTTTTGCAGGTAGCCTTCGGGGTTCGCCTTTATTTCCCCCACTCCATGTCTCCAGTCGGCATTGGGGTCTCCGATGACTTTTCCTTGTCCGTCTGTTGTGCCGTCGGCGGTTTTCACCATCAGCTCCGCCTTCCCGTCGCCGTCGAAGTCATAAACCATCATTTGCGTGTAATGGGCTCCGGTGCGGATGTTGTTGCCAAGGTCTATCCGCCACAGCAGGGTGCCGTCGATGCGGTAGCAGTCTATGTATGCGTTTGCCGTGAATCCAGCAAACATGTTGTCCTTGGCATTCGATGGGTCCCATTTCAGGAATATCTCGTATTGCCCGTCTCCATCCACGTCGCCCACGCTTGCATCATTGGCGTGGTAGAAGTACCTGCTGCCGTCGAACGATGTGCCGCCATCTGGCTTTTGTATCTTGATGGGTATGTAGCCGTCAGGGGCGTCTGCCTTCAGCGTGTAGGTGCCGTTCTTGCCTCCTCCCCGCACCTGGTAGGTGACATCACCTGACAGGGGATTGCTGTCTATGAAAAATGTTCCACCTTTATATATAGGCTCATTGTTGAGCTTCGTTCCATTCCTGAACAGGTCGAATGCCTCTCCTGGGGCGTCAGATGTCAGGGTGCGCCAGCTGACCACCACATTCTGTCCGTCGCGGATGGCAACTACCCCGCGGTTGAGTTTCTCTCGCGAGATCGTCTCCATCTTGTAACGGGGCTGTCCCATGGCGGCAAGCGCACCGATAAGCAATATTCCAAATGTAACTTTTCTTTTCATTATATGATTGGTTAAGTAGGTAATCAAAAATATCTGTAAATATCTTTCTTGTAGGTAAAGGTTTGTGCAAATATATAAAAAAAGCTGTTTTGTTGGTTTTTTCACGCCTTACATTTTGAGTGTTGACAAGAAAATGTACGTAGATTGACGATTTTCTATCCGTGATACATATCACAAACTTCCTAACTTTGTGCCCAAATACTGATGATGTGTTTTCACATAGGGCGCAACAAGGAATTTTACAAGTTGTTTAGCCACTTTTGAACACCTAATTAATAATTGAATAATCTCAACAACCAATAAATAACAAAATCACTAACCAATGGAAAAACAAAGAAAATTCAACGTTTTCGTTAATCCAAATGAGCAAAGCCAAACCTTGTTGGACTTTGCCATGGGGAGAAAAGGTAGGATGAAATCCAACCTAACAAACTGTTGCAAAGGATGGCGGCGGATTCTCTTCTTTGCCATGATGATTGTCTTCTCTACGATGGCAATGGCACAAGGAAAAGTTTCTGGTACTGTCATCGATGCAAATGGCGAGCCAATCATTGGCGCCAGTGTCATGGTGAAAGGAACCTCTACTGGCACGGTCACTGACTTGGATGGTAATTTCACATTGCAGGACATGCCAGCAAGGGGTAGTCTGGTGGTCTCATACGTGGGATATTCCACTCAGACTGTCGATTTCTCCGGCAACAGGTCAATAAAGGTGACTCTTCAGGAAGACCGCCAACTCCTCAACGAAGTTGTGGTGGTGGGTTACGGCGTGCAGAAGAAGAGCGATGTGACGGGTGCCATGGCAAGCGTCTCGTCGGAAGAACTCAATGTGCGCCCCGTGAGCAATGCACTGGAGGCGTTGCAGGGCAAGGCTGCCGGTGTTGACATCACCACAAATGAGCGTCCGGGACAGTTGGGCAGCATCCTCATTCGTGGACAGCGTTCCATTGGTGCCAGCAACGACCCGTTGTATGTGGTTGACGGAGTGCCCCTCATGTCGGCTTCTGCCATCGAGACTCTCAACCCACGCGACATCGAGACCATCGACATTTTGAAGGATGCCTCTGCCACAGCCATCTATGGCTCTCGTGGCGCCAACGGTGTCATCATCGTCACCACCAAACAGGGCAAGAGCGGCAAGATGAACATCGACTATACGGGAACACTGACAACATCGAAAATCGTGGACAGGTCGCCATCAATGAGCGCTGCCGACATGATAAAGTTCCGCCGCTGGGCTGCCTACAACCAGAATTCCACTGAGTTTGCGCATCCTGACTCTCCAACGATGGAGAATGACGAAAAGCTTTTCGACACATCCGAGGACAACCACACTTCATGGAACAACATCAAACAAGGTTGGGCTGGTGGCGTTTGGGATCCTTCAAAGGTGACCAATACCGACTGGACAGACTTCGTGACACGCACGGCAGTATCACATGAGCACACTCTCGCCATCAGTGGTGGCACCGAGAAGATGAACGCATACGCCTCGTTCGGATACCTCTCCAACAATGGTACTCAGAAAGGTCAGTGGTACGACCGCTATACTGGAAAGATCAGCGTGAACATCAATCCCACAAAGTGGCTGTCGATGCAGGCAAGCATCAATGGCTCATGGCAAGAGCAGGACTATGGCATGTCAACCTTGCAGGGACGTTCTGGTTCGGTGCCTGATGCAATCTATGGCACTGCCAAGCAAATCTACAACTTTGCTGTTCCTTATGACACCGACGGCAGCGTGGTGACGCACCCGGGTGGTGAGACAACCGTCTATACCATCATGGAAGAGTGGAATCACTCTCAACAGAAGTCACAGACCTTCAGAGCATTGGCAAACTTCTCTGCCACGCTCAACATAGGTGAGATCATAAAGCCTCTTGAGGGTTTGCGCTATAAGATTAGTTTCGGTCCCGACTTCCGCTACTGGCGTGAGGGTGTCTATATCGATGGCTTCTCATCACACAAGGTTAACCAGGATGGTGGTGAGGGAACCAACTACTCTCGCCTGCAAAATCGCCGCGACTTCTCATGGACTCTCGACAACATGCTCATGTTCGACCGCACCTTCGCAGAGAAGCACAAGATTGGTGTCACACTCTTGCAGACTGCTTCCAAATGGAACATCGAGAACTCCAACATCAAGGGTGAAGGTCTTGCCAAGGACTCTTATCTTTGGAATGCCATGGGTACTCTCGACGTGACTGATGCCACCAAGAAGGTGACCATCGGCTCTGGCATCACCGAAAGGCAGTTGGAGTCGTACATGATACGCCTGAACTATGGATTCAACGAGAAATACCTGCTCACCGTCAGCGGACGTTGGGATGGCGCCTCACAGTTGGCTGACGGACACAAATGGGACTTCTTCCCATCTGCTGCCTTGGCATGGAGAATTGGAGAAGAAGACTTCATGAAGAACATCAACTGGGTGAGCAACCTGAAACTGCGCTTGGGCGTGGGTGTCACCGGCAACTCTGCCGTGTCTCCTTACAGCACCAAGGGTGACATCACAAGCGTTTACCTACCATTCAACGCCGCCGACAGCAAACTGTGGAACGTCTTGGGATATACCACCAACGAACCTTACTACATGGCAAACCAACTGACAATGGCGAATCCTGAATTAGGATGGGAGAAGACCACTCAGTGGAACATTGGTATCGACTACGGCTTCCTCAACAGCCGCATCTTCGGTAGCATCGACCTCTACTGGTCACGCACCAACGACCTCATCATGTCAACAACAATACCAACACTTACCGGATTCCCAAGCACATTGTCGAACATAGGAAAGACCAAGAACCACGGTATCGAGTTCACTCTCAACGCCCTGCCAGTGAAGACAAAGGATTTCACATGGGAGACTGACTTCAACATCGCTTACCAGAAGGATGAAATCGTGGAGTTAGCTTACGGCAAGAACGACATGGTGGACAACGGATGGTTCATCGGCGAGAGCATCAGCGTGTTCTATGGCTATGAGACCAACGGCCTGTGGCAGGATACTCCAGAGGACCAAGCTGAAATGGCAAAATGGGCTGCCAACAACTACAACTTCCGTCCCGGTATGGTGAAGCCTGTTGACCAGAATGGCGACTACAAGATGACACAAAACGACGACCGCGTGATTCTTGGACGCAGAAACCCAACTACCACCTTGGGATGGGCAAACAGCTTCTCATGGAGAGGTCTGGAACTGGGAATACAGATGTTTGGCAGAATGGGATACATGTTCAACACTGGCGGCGAGGCAGAGACT
The DNA here is from genome assembly GCA_900315745.1 of uncultured Prevotellaceae bacterium. Lineage (GTDB taxonomy): Bacteria > Bacteroidota > Bacteroidia > Bacteroidales > Bacteroidaceae > Prevotella. Next base: position 9,002 of record ONAG01000057.1, on the reverse strand, counting down.
GCTCACAACAACCAGAGAGAAATTGACTATTGGACTCCTACAAACACCGGAGCAGAATACCAGATGCCTATCTTAGCTCAGGCAACATCTGGCTCGGCTGACAGCTTCAGCGGCAACCTGGGCTTCAAGAAGGCTTCTTTCCTGAAAGTGCGCAACATCTCACTTGGCTACAACTTGCCAAAGAGCCTGCTAAGCAAAGCCACTCTCTCACATGCCAAGATTTATGCTCAAGTGATCAATCCATTCAGCTTGAAGCAAAGCATTGATGGCTTCGACCTCGACACTGGCAGAACTTACTTCAACCGCAGTTTTGTGTTCGGTCTTGAAGTTGGATTCTAATCATTATCGGTTTCAAAGCAAAAAGAAAAATTATAAAAACAAAAGAATATGAAACTCAACAAATATATGGTCTGTGGTCTGCTTGCAACTTCCTTGACGGTTGGAATGACATCATGCTCAAGCGACTTCCTCGACGAGGAACTGACCACAAAATACTCTACCGACTACTTCAACACCGAGGAAGGCCTCGAAGCCCTCACCGTGTCTCTCTATGGAAACATTCGCTGGCATTTCGGATATGAGTGGGCTTACGGCATCACGCTCTATGGCACCGACGAATTCACCAGCGGCAACGACCTCACTTCGGATGCATGGAACGAATACGACTCCCGCTTCGGACCATCCATCCAGGGTACAAACAGGAACTGCCCGCAACCGCAGAACCTCTGGGACGAGGTATATTATGGCATCGCTTCGTGCAACACCATCATCGACAAGGCAAACATCATCAAGGATGAGGAGGTGCGCAACCGCTGTCTGGCTCATGCCTATTTCCTCAGAGGATACAACTACTACCGCCTGACGGCTCAATATGGTGGCGTGGCACTGCAGCTCACTCCTACCACCGGCGTGGTGCGCAACTTCACAAGAGCTTCGGAACAGGACTGCTGGAACCAAGTGATTGAAGACCTGCGCAAGGCATACAACCTGTTCAAGGGCGAAGACTTCACCTACGGCAAAGGCATCACATGGACTAAGGCTACTGCCGCCCACTTCCTCGCAAAAGCCCTGCTCTTCCGTGCTTCTGAGCGTTGCGACTACTTCAACAGCGCCACCAAGGATGCTGACCTGAGAGAGGCAATAGAGGCTTGCAACTATGCCATCGGCGCAAGGAAGTTGTCGCCAAACTACAGCAACCTCTATGCTGACTGGAATGGTGTGGATTGCGCCACTGAGCAACAAGACGAAATCCTGATGGAAGCTGGTTTCAACAACTCCAGTTCCACCATCGGACGCTTCGGCAACCGCACATACAACTACTTCTGCCCGCAATTCTCCAACTTCTCCAACGGATGGGTGCGTCGCGGATATTGGATTGGCGACATGGACTTCCAGCGCTGCCGTCCTACGGAATACACTTACGCCATCTACGACCATGTGAACGATGCCCGTCTCTGGAAGACTTTCAAGACTGTCTTTGGAGTCAACAACGTGGCTGACAAGGGGGCTTCGGGCGTGCAACTTGGCGACCCTGGCATCGTGATGATTCTCAACACCAAGGATGACCATACATACGATGGGTATAAGTTCGGCGCCAACAAGCAGGAACCTACTTTCAAGGATGATGCAGGAAGACTGCCGGAATGGAAGGACGGACAACGTCAGACTCCGACTTCTGGCGAACTTACCTCCACCAAAGGTCAGTGGATTCCAAACTCCTCAGTGCTCTACCAGAATGGCGTGTATGTGGCTCCCACTTTCATGACTCCAGGATACAAGTACAGCAACTTCTTCGCTGGCATCAACAAGACCGCCGACGGCACTCGTCAAGCAGAAAAGGGTGACTCTTTCCGCGATGTCATCATGGCACGACTGGGTGAGACTTACCTGATGCGTGCTGAATGCTATGCTCGATTAGGCGACTTTGCCTCCGCCAAGAAGGACATCGATGTGATACGTGCTCGTGCTCAGTGGAAGAGCGGAGAAAACCGTTCCTACTATGTGGATGGCACGCAGGCATTCGCAAACAATGCCCTGAACACTGGCGCCGCAGCCACGAACTACATCAACTCCAACTTGTGGATGAATACTTACTACCTGTCGAACCCCAACCAACCTGTGACAACGGATGCCTCCAACCTGACCAACTGGACCTGGGACAACCTCCCACCAGAGGATGAGGCAGTCATGGCAAAACTCGGAGTGAGCGGACAGAAAGAACGCGCAATACAGTTCATCCTCAACGAGCGCACTCGTGAGCTGATAGGTGAATGGCAACGCTGGGAGACTCTCTCACGCACAAAGACTCTCGTGCCTCGCGCCAAGGCTTTCAACACAGAGGCTGCACCTAACGTCCAAGAACGTCACCTCTACAGACCTATTCCTCAGTCGTTCATCGACGGACTGAAAAACGAGGATGGCTCTGACCTCACAGATGAGCAGAAGAAGGCTTGGCAAAACGAAGGCTATTGATTGATACATAAATCATTACATGTTTTAGTTTTACAACGTTTTTAGGTTTTTAGGTTAGCAAAAGAGGGCTACATCGCAAGGTGTAGCCTTCATTTTCAAAACAAACTGCTTATGAGACTATCACTTTTATCAGCATTGGCATTCTTGTTATTGATGCCACAGACTATAGAGGCGCAAGTGCCTGACTCCTCTTTGGGGCGCCACAATTTCTTCTATGCCGGACAAAGCAAGCGCATGAGGATGTTCATCCTGAAGGATGGACAGGTGAGTTGGGCGTATGAGGACAAGAACAGAAAAGGCGAGATCAGCGACGCCATGCTGCTTTCCGACGGACATGTCCTCATGGCGCATCAGTTTGGCATTGCCGAACTGACAGCCGACGGACAGACGGTGTGGGACTATGACGCGCCCGAGGGCACGGAGATTCACACCATCCAACCCATCGGGCGCAGACATGTGGTGTTCATCCAGAATGGCAGACCTGCCAAAGTGGTGGTGATGGAGATTCCTTCCAAGAGAATAGCAAGAGAGTTTGAACTGCCAACAGCAGAAAAAGGCTCTGTGCACGGACAATTCCGCAACGCAAGACTTTCGTCGAGGGGCACATTGCTCATCGCCAACATGTCTTTAGGCTGCATACAGGAATACAACAGCGAAGGCAAGGAGGTGGACAGATGGGGCGGCATGTTGCCATGGTCGGTGCAGGAACTGCCCAAGGGAAACCTGCTCGTCACAGGGCGAAAGGGCAAGATACAGGAAATCAACCGTCAGGGGGCTACTGTGTGGGAAATGAACACCAACGACTATGGGGTAACACAACCGCAAAAAACCATCCGACTGAAAAATGGCAGCCATATCGTGAACAACTGGTATAATGAATGGAACAAGACGCCCATGGATACCGTCAATGCTCCCGTACAGGCGGTGGAAATAGATAAAGACGGAAAGGTGGCATGGGTGCTGAAGGCTTGGAAAGACCCAGACCTCGGACCATCCACCACCATACAACTGTCAGACGAACCCGTGAACAGGGACCACTTGTTCTTCGGAGAGTTCAATCCGCAACATCCCAAACTCTTTGTGAAGCCAAACGAGCCCATAGGACAAGGGCGCGGCATCCACCCGGGGAGGGTGGCATGGGTACACTCACCAGGTGTGGCAAAATGGGATGGCAAGACCGGACTGTGGGTGGAGGACAGATGGAACGACCAGAAAAAGGCTAACGCCATGATACCTGAAGCAATAAAATCGCTAACTGGCGAGGACACTCCGCAAAAGGCATGGAAGGCTCTCTTCAAACACTTCAACAAGGAACATGGAAGAGGCAACAGAGGGTACAAGAAAGGGGAGATGATAGCCGTTAAGCTGAACATGAACAATGCCATCACTCACCGTGACACGATAGAATTGAATTCATCACCTTTCCTGACTCTCGCACTGGTGCGCTCCATGGTGAACGAGGGAGGGGTGCGCCAACAAGACATCGTACTTTGCGAACCAAGCAGGGCAATCACCGACAGCATCTACGACAAGATACACAGGGAATTTCCAAGGGTGAGGTTCATAGACAATATCGGTGGCGATGGAAGGGAGAAATGTGATTATTACCCGGAACAAATCACCTATTCGGCTGACAATGGGAAGATGGCTCGCGGTCTCGCCAAGTGCATCGTGGATGCTGACTATCTCATCAACTCCGCCCTGCTGAAGACACACTCCGGTCCTGGCGTCACCCTGACAAGCAAAAACTGGTATGGGGCTACGGACATCAACCTGCTGTGGAGACAGAACGCACACAACAACATCAGCCAAGACAAGCGACATGGCAAACCGGGCTACAAGACCTTCGTAGATTTCATGGCTCACAAGAACCTCGGACAAAAGACATTGCTCTTCCTCATTGATGGCACATACGGCTCAAGGGATGTCAATGGGGCACCTAATCCAAAATGGATGAGACAACCTTTCAATGGCGACTGGGCGTGTTCCATCATCGTTTCACAAGACGAGGTGGCTTGCGATGCCGTGGCAATGGACATCATCATCGATGAATGGCCAGAATTTGGCAGTCTCAACTATTGCGACGAATACTTGCGCGAGGCGGCCTCAATACCCAATGCTCCCAGTGGAACGACTTACAAGCAAGACGGAAAGCCATTGGAGAAGCCTCTCGGACTTTTTGAACATGCCAACGACAAGAAGGTGGTGCCAACCGACCCAACGACCTTTTCACAGAAATATACCAAGATAGAACTTAAATACAAGAAATTGTGACCCTTGGTTTTGACACATGACAATTATTCCCTAAATTTGCAATCACAACTATCTGCTAAGATGAACTGAAAAAGAAAACCTAATAATATTTCAAGAAAGATGAAGCATTTTTACAGAGCAGCCTTGTTGGCTGTTGTCATGCTGATGGCAGGGGAAATGAGTGCACAAGACGGTTTGGACCGCTCAGCCATGGACGTGGTCAACGACATGTCGCCGGGATGGAACCTCGGCAACACATTTGAGGCAACGACAAGTTGGACTGGCGGCGCCCTATGGAACAACAAGGGTGGTCTTGGCGCGGAGACTGGATGGCAAGACACAAAGACATCACAAGCCGTGATAGACTTTGTGAAAAGCCTCGGATTCAAGAGCATACGAATACCATGCGCATGGGCTTACGGACATATCTCGGATGCCTCAAACTACACCATCGATGCAGCATGGATGGCACGAGTGAAAGAAGTGGTGGATTATTGCATAAACGACGGTCTCTACGTGGTGCTCAACGACCATTGGGACGGCGGTTGGTTGGAGGAAAAGATGAAAGACTCCAACGCCGCCAACATTGCGAAAAACAAGGGGATACTGAAGTTGTTGTGGACGCAAATAGCCAATGCCTTCAAGGACTACGACGAGCACCTCTTGTTTGCCGGTCTCAACGAACCGGGTGCCGACAACCAGGCTTCTACAAACAACCTCATACAATACAACCAGACTTTCGTGGATGCCGTGAGGGCAACGGGAGGCAACAATGCAAAGAGGGTGCTCGTGGTGCAAGGACCGTCAACCAACATCGACCACACCTGCAACTTCATGAATGGAAAGATGCCAAACGACATCGTCCCCGGCAAATTGGCAATAGAGGTTCACTATTACAACCCTTGGCAGTTCTGGGGCATGGAGAATGATGAGTCGTGGGGCAAGGTGTTCTACTACTGGGGCAACGGCAATCATCACAGCGGCTCTACACACAATGCCACATGGGGCGAGGAGAAGGACATGAAAGACCAACTCCAAAAGATGAAGACGTACTTCGTGGACAAGGGCTATCCCGTTGTCATAGGAGAGTTCGGAGCCAACTGGCGGGACATCTCAAAATTGAGCAATGAGAGTCAAGAGAAGCACAACGCATCCATCAAGGCTCATTACAAGGAGTTGCACCGCCTGTGCAAGGAGATGGGTGGCATGGTGCCCATGACATGGGACATCAACTCCAGAAACCAGAATGGGACGAAAGGCACCATGACCATCGTGGATAGGAAAAACCTGACGGTCTATGGCAAATATGCTCTCGAAGGAATCAACGAAATATACCCTCGCCCGTCGGAAGATGGGGTGTCGTCGGCAACAATTCATAAGGCTGATGACGATGCCCTATACAATCTCCAAGGCATGAGGGTGAATGAGTCGCAGATGACGAAAGGGGGCATATTCATCAAGGGTGGACGCAAGATAATTGTGGAATAAAGCTAAAGGAATGAAAAAATTCTTTTGTCTGATATGCCTTGTTGTGATTGCAGCAAGCGCCAAGGCTCAGGTGCGGGATGCCTTCCAGGGTGTCCTGCCCGTGACCGACCCTGACATGTCGAGAAGTCTCAACGGCGTATGGACGTTGAAAGTGGTGGATGGCGTGAGCGAGGACATGACAATGCCCGCGCCCGATGGCACATGGGGCAGCATCCCCGTGCCCGGCTGTTGGGAGGCTTACGGGTTCTGCAAGCCAAGTTATGATAGTGCCAAACCGATGACTGGCTATTACCACACCTCGTTCTCCATCCCCAAGGCATGGGATGGCATGAATATCATATTGCGTTTTGATGGCGTGCTCTACGGCTACGACCTGTGGGTGAACGGCAAACATGCGGGGGAATGGCGCTCAGGATACAATACGGCATTGTTCGACATCACTCCTTTCTTGAACAAGAACGCAGGGCAGCAGGAACTTGCCATGCGTGTAATAACGCAATTTCGCGGGAGCGACTTCGACTACAACGACGACTGGGCGCCTGCTGGCATCTTTAGGGACGTCACCATGATGGCAGTGCCAAGAATACACCTCTCCGACTTGACCATAACTCCAAAGAATTCCGGACTTGTCGCCGTGGACGCTCATATTGCCAATGGCGACAGCAAGACGACGCTGACACACGAGATATTGGATGCGCAAGGCAAGGTGGTGGGACATGACAAAGTGGATCATCCTAATCTGTGGACTGCCGAAACGCCCTATCTTTACACTCTTCGCTCCACTTTGTCGCGAAAGGGTAAGACATTGCAGACTTTCGAACATAAGTTTGGCTTCCGTGAACTTACCATCGACGGCAATGTGCTGAAACTGAACGGGAAACCTATAAAACTGCGGGGCGTAACAAGCCATTCCACCGACCCAGTGACGGTGAAGGTGATAGACGAAGCTTCCATATTGAGGGACATGAAATTGATGAAGGAGGCTTCCATCAATTACATACGTACCTCACACTATCCTCGTGAACCTCGCTTCTATGACCTTGCCGACTCTCTCGGATTCTACATCATCGACGAGGTGCCTTTCGGTTTTGGCGACAAAAACCTGCGCGACTCCACTTTTTATCCTATGTTGCAACAACGGGCACAGGCTACCATACGTCGGGACAAAAACCATCCCTCGGTGCTGATATGGAGTTTGGGGAATGAGAACCCCCTGACAGACATCTGCATCAAGTTGGGGAAATATGTGAGACAGGAACTCGACCCGTCGCGCCCCTACTGCTATCCACAGGTGGGCAGTTATTTCAGACGTTTCTTCGAGGGCGACAGTCCCAAAGGCTTCCCATCGGACGCTCCTATTTATGCTCCTCACTACCCCACCACCGGACAGATAGCTGGGTTCTACCAAACTCTCGACCGTCCCGTCATCTTCACAGAATATTGCCACACACTCGGCATCTCGCTCGAAGACCACGACCGACAATGGGAAATCATAGAGCGGACACCGGGCATTGCGGGAGGCAGCGTGTGGGAGTGGGCTGACCAAGGCATGCCGTTTCATGAAAAACTGAAAGACCGCTTCTGCTATGAGGAACGTGTGTTCACATCTGATGAAGGGGGCTTCGAGATGTTTGGCAACAAGGGTACCGACGGACTGCTCTATGCCGACCGCACGCCACTGCCAAATTACTACGAGTTACAGCACAACTACGCTAAGGCTTTTGTGAAAAAAGTTGACAAAGGGCAACTGACAGTGGTGAACCGCTTCGACTTTATCAACCTGAAGGATAATGTGACCTTCCATTGGGTGCAGACAAACAACCGCGACACTGTGGCAAAAGGCTCTTTCTCTCCTTCATGCGCTCCTCATGACTCCGTTTGCCATGCTTTGCCCCTGACAGACCAGGATGGTCTTTCACTTCTTATGGTTGATGTGGAAGATGCTCAAGGCAATGTCTTCCTGCACCAGAGTTTTGTGCTCAACAAACCCGATATTTCCTGGAGCGGTAGCGGTGATGCCATGCAGTGTGTACAGGAAGGTCCGTTGGCAAGAGTGGGGCGCAAACCGACAATGGCTGAAAGGCTGAAGGTGGACAACGACCGCATAAAAAAATATATCCAACATTTGAAGAACCCATTTGTAAAGGCAGAAATAGAGACATCGCAAGAAGGAACGGCAACGAAAGTGGATTTCACGCTGAGGACCGACACCACGGCAACGTTCCTCTCCGAACTTGGAGTGGCATACCTGCTTGATGGCAGCATCGACAGGGTGCAGTGGATGGGGCATGGTCCTTACGCCTCATACCCGGGCAGGTGCAAAGCAAATCGCTATGGCTTGTGGGCAAAACACAAAGACGACTTGTATTTCGAAGGAAATCACATGGGGGTGGATGCTGCACTATTCACCGACTCTCATGGCAACGGCATATTGTTTGTTGGCGACAACCTCAACATGAATTTTGAACAGACCGACCGTGGCATATTGGTGTCGGTGAATGCGAAAGTGTCAGGACAAGGTCCGAAGTTCTCACGCACGGCATTCCCTGTCATCGCCAAGAATGTGGGCATGGCAAGTGGCAGTTTCCGCATTTATCGGGTGGAAGCCAACAACATGCCTTCTGCTGCATCATGCTTGTTCTGCCATCCTGACGAGGTGCCTGTGCCTTTCCGTCCTTTCAAGACACAATACGACACTTATCTCATGCATTATGATGACATAGTGGAGTGAATTGCAATAAATAGTTAATATTTGCTAATTTTATGCCAAATTGACATCCAAAACAATT
>ONAG01000103.1 GCA_900315745.1 uncultured Prevotellaceae bacterium | reverse complement strand
CACATCGCTCAATGTACCTCCATTTTTGAAAATAGGTTGATGACTATCACCCCTGCCATAATCAGAGCCAGGCCGATGTAGGCAGGAATGTCGGGCACCTGTTTGAACACGAAGATGCCGATAAGCGTGATGAGCACGATGCCGAGGGCACTCCAGATGGCATAGGCAATGCCGATGGGAACGGTGCGAAGGGCATGGCTCAGCAGATAGAACGACAGGATGTAGCCTGCCAACATGGCGATGGTAGGCAGAGGACGGGTAAACTGCTCTGAGAGTTTGAGCATCGAAGTGGCAAACGTCTCAAAGACGATGGCACCAATAAGGAATAACCATTCTTTCATTACTTGATTTTTTTGCGGAACATTTTATATACGTATTCTTCGTCATCTGTGCTGAACTCTGGAACGGTGCCTTCTCCAATCTGCTCGAAGCCATGCTTCGGGTAGTACTCCCAGTTGCAGGTGCAGTCTGTCCAGAGGTACAGCCACTCTATGCCACGCTCTCTGAGCCGTTCTATTAGGGCGTTCAGTACAGGTGTACCATAGCCTGGCTTCTGACTGATGAAGAAGGAGAGTTTTGCCGAGTTGGGCAGCATTCTTGACTGTAGTTGTGCATCCGTCCGCGTCAGGTATCGCTCGTTGGTCAAGAGTGTCTGCTGTTCCTCGCCCGTCATATTGGGTAATTGGCTCCGCAACCACGAGGCAGCATCGTTAGTGTCGCCTGGCAACCATGCAAATGCGATGGCCTGCAAACCATCTTCGTCTTCTGCCTGCAGGGCCAAATCAGCAGAATACAGGCTGTAACGGGTCAGATGCTGGCAGAAAAGACTGGCTACTTCTGCGCCATGAGCACCTTGTTCTTTTCCCCAGACTCCCGCTGCCATCTTTGCAACGAGGTCTATTCCGTCTTGTGTAAATTGTTTGATATTCATAAAATGGAGTTTACTTGACCGAATAGCCAGCGGACTGAAGTAATCCGATAGCGCGTTCGAAGTTTTTTGATTTAGTTAGAATATAATCAGTGTTGAATGTGGAAATCGCAAATATGCCTATACCCCCGTCGGCAAGCACTTTGGAAATAGTAGCAAGAACACCAATAAGAGAAATGTCAAGTATCCCTTCTATACGGAAGGCTTTCCATCCATCATCACGTTCTATGGTGTTATCTGGCACTAACCGAATCGGACATACCAACGATTTTTCTTCGTCTGTTGAACCTATGAAAATATAGGGGGAAGACAAATTGACTCCCTCGTAGTCTGTTACCTTGCAGACGCTAAATTCTTCAGCAATAATATTAATTGTCATATTCGACAAATTCCGATTTAGCTGATTATTATTAATCCGCTTTGAAGAGAATATGCATATAGTTCCCATTCTCATAGCCGAAGCGCTGTATGAGAGTAGAACCGTCGTAGATAGCCTCCAGTTGCAGAGCTATGCCATTTTCTGCAAGTGAGCCGAATGCTTTCGGCTGTTTCAGTTCGTTCACCGTAAACTTGTAATACTGGCTGTTGTTATTAAACTCTATGCGGATATGGTGATCGGTATCGCCGTAGTTTAAATTCAGCAGCATGACATTGGGGATGAAAGCCCATTTTATGTGAGAATAGTCTGTGTCATAGTCGAAGCCATAGCGGGCAGTGATGGCCTGCTGAGAAGTCTCGGCAAGTGCATGGCTGAGTCCTTCGTCTGCATCCACGACCTTTGAAATCAGCGATATGGGGAAGTCTTGAAAGAAAACATGCATCGTCTTATCGTTAGACACATCAACTTGTACGTTGCCGAAGGTTTCACTATGGGCTACCGTTATAGGTCGACCCGCCTCGTCTGTTCCTTCGATACAATCCTTGTTTTTGTAGATAATGACATATCGGCCAGGATATTCGCCCGAAATGTTCTGTGCATAGGTCTCCTTTTGTTTGCTCGTCAACCGCTTCACAACATCGTCTTCGTTACTGCAAGATGCGAGGGGGAACAATGAGAATAATAGTAGGATAAATCCTAAATACTTTAACTGACTTATCATGGCTTTAATTATAATATTACTACTACTAATTAACGTAGGTCAAATGCAATTATTATGGTTCAGCGGAGAAAAGGCGCAGCCATCAATCGGAATTTACTTTTCAAACGTGACAAACATATCGCGGAAGTTGATTATGGTTTTCCTGTGCTGGAGAACGGCAGCAATACCTATATTGCCATGACAATATTCGTCAGCCAGCACGCTTTCTTCGTCAACAACGGCCTCGACAAGCTGAATCGGCATGTTGCCTATGGAAAGACTGAACGGTCGAATGACTTTCATTTCTCTTTCCCCTGCACTTCCATATCCACCACCAGAGATGGTGTCTGTTGTGGCAACTTCATCTATAACTTCACGATGAGAGTTGCAGTATGCAGCATAGAGATAGCAGGCATTATTACTTGCGTTGCCGGTATCGAAGAGGAATCTGAGACATTCGCCGCCTGCTGTTGCTTTTACATGGGAGTTGTACAGCATGTTTCGCCCGTATGCAGGCAATGGCGAAGTTTTAATGGGGAACAGCTATATACTGTCATCCATGCAAATCTGTGTTTCACCGATGGCTGCAATAACGTCACGGCCTAATATAGGTCCGATTCCTACCAGGTCAAACAGCTCGCTCTCCTCCTCCAACCCTACGCCCGCTACGATATTGCGGACAGTTATCTCGCCGATTTGCAAACTGTCGATGACTGTGCGGAGACCTTTGGATTTTCCTGTATAGACCACGGTGTCGCCAATAAGTGGCAGTCCCTTCTCTCTGACGAACTTCTCGGAGACAAAAGTCATTCCTGCCCCTGTATCAAAATGAAAAGGAATGGTTTGGTTTCACCATGAAGCGTTACGGGAATGGTAATCAATACCGACTTGGTATCGGGATTTCTTTCTTCTTTCTTTCTCATCCATGATTCAATCCGCTTAGGTTTCAATTCCTTCAAGATGAAAGGAACTAATACATCATGATTGGGACGTGACAGATCCAGCGCAGGGAAATCACGCAGGGCATTTACATGTAGATAATAATACTCCATGGCATCCAACCCTTGTGTCACGCCTTGCCCTTTCAATTGGTCAAGAACGATTTTTATGAAATCTGCTGCTTCGGCATACCGCCCATTTCTTCGAGCAGTTGGGCCCGTAGTATGATGAAATTGAACACTTCTGCTCCCAGATCAGACTGGTGATTGGACAACAATTCATTCATGCACTCCAGCGCCAGCTCTTTTTGGTTGAAGTTACGGGCAATCATAGCGTCAGCCACTACCTTCAGGAAAGGAGTTTGAATCGAATCCTTTAATAATGGGTACTCCTTATCAAGGCCAAACCAATTTTCGGTATTGATGAGTTCACCGATTCGTTGTTCAGGCTGCTGTGCTGAAATCGCCTGAAAGGATAATAGCGACAACAGGATTATTAAAAATGGTCGTAGCATATAACTTGGAATTCAACGGCATAAACATGTGTACGGGTTCTACTTCTCCTGTGAATTTCAGTTATCAAATGCGCCCAAAAGATCATTAAGCCTGCTGACCAGTTCCTTTTGACTGTCATCGGCATAGATTTCTTCCACCTTATCGGATACCAGCCTGTATTCCTCCTCATTGCGTATAACACCTCTCCTCAAGATGTTTTGAATGCGTCTGTTATTCCGATTGGAAAAATCGTTCAGATCAAATCCGAATTCCTGTCGAAGCTTACGATTCAGCAATTCCAATCCCTGTTGATTCAGTGATTCCATTACCCATTCATTTGTGTCATGAAGTAATTCTTTCCGTGCTTGAAGTCTATATTTGTGTTTCCAATTCACATCACAGGTTTTTAGAACGATTTCTCGCCACATTGCTAAGTCTTCAGCCCAAAATCTCTCCAAGGATTCTATAATAGTCAGGCACCATTTCTCCAGCAATTCGGGATTTTTTGGCAGTTCAAGCTTAATTGGCTTACATTTATCCGTATTATCTGTCATATTGTTCAATAGTAGTTAATAGCTGATTTTAGAAAAATTCCGATTTGTCTGTCGTAATACCTTGCAAAAGTAACACATTTTTTCGGTGAATCCGCTCGGAGGAACACATCTTTGTTTCCGGCAGATCATCTTGCTTGTCTTATTGGATTCCCCATTTGGCCAGCTGGCGTTTCACCTCTGGTGACAGTGTGGCGAGGGGCATGCCGACGGAGCGGGTGTCCTTGTCCATGAGCACCTCGACGCCCTCCAGCTGGTCGTGGGGCACCACCTCGTATCTCACCACCTCGCCGATGCCCTCCTTGTAGAAGCGGTCGCCGGTGCTGTTGAGCGTGCCGTCCTCGAGTTCCGAGAGGCGGTCCATGCGCACCATGAGGCGGCTCTTGTTCTTGGACTCCCGGGAGACGCTGACGATGGCGTCGTCGGCGCCCGCGATGGTCGCAAAGGCCAGTTTCGACTTGGTGTTCCTGGAGTAATCGCGGTAGTCGTCGTATTTGAGCAACTGTTCGACCGGGACCTTGGCCACCCGTCCGTCCTCGTAGCCCAGGACGAGGTATGCCCGTGACTCCTCGTCGTAGACGGCGAGCGTCAGCATGCACGGGTCGTAGTCGTAGGAGGTCACCTTGGTGAACTTCCCCTTGTCGAGGAACTTGAAGCAGGCGATGTGCGGGCGGTAGTCCTCCTCGTACTCCTGAAGGGTGTTTTTGCGGATCTGGCTGGTCAGTATCGTCTCGTCAGGGTGCGAGGAAGCCACGGTCATCACCTTGTTGGCCGCGGTTTGTGGCGCCTGGCTGTTTTGCAGGAGTTGGGATGGCTGCGCCGGGGTGGGGGAGTGCCTCTCCCTCTCCTCCTGCCTGTTGTCGGCAGCCGTCGCCAGGAGCCTGCTGCTGCGGTTGAACTCCTCGAACTTCTCCTTGGTCATCTCCTGTTTCGAGCTGCCGATGCGCACCAGCCACTTGCCTTCGAAGGGCACCCCCTCCGGGTAGGGCCTCACGGAGATGACCAGGATGTCTTTTTGCTCGTTTCCATGGTCGAAGGCCACGTCCACGAACGTGGCAGCCAGTTTCCCCCATTCCTTGACCACGGCGTCCGTCACGGCCCTTTGGTACTTGTCCTTGTCGCCGTGGAAGGCAGGGTATGTCAGGTCGTCCTCCACGCCCACTCCCGCTCCCGAGTCGTTCACGCCGATGTAGAGCGTTCCTCCGCTGGTGTTGAGGAACGAGGCGACCACCCGCATGATGTTCCTCATCTGCCGCGGCATGTTCGCCCTCATGTTCTCGTCTGGCGGGAAGACGATGGACGTCTTGTATTCCGTCTTCGCATCCTCCACTCCGCTCCCGTAGATCTTGAGATTGGACTCATATCCTTTGAGCCGCAGGGTCTGCTTGATGCGGTTCTGCAGGTCGATGCACAGGTTGGTCATGTTGTTGCGTCGGACCATGTTGTATGCGATGACCAGCGAGGCGATGTCCCTCACCAGTCCGCCTTGCGAGGCGTAGGTCTCAAACAGTTCCGCCTCCCGTTCCGGTTTCCCCATGTAGCTCACCGTCTGCAGTTGCAGGAGCTTGGAGTGCAGTGTCGCGTTGTTCTTAAAAATGTCCGCGTTGACCCGCTCCATGTTCTCCAGCCTCTCCTGGTTGACCACGTCGTTGATGGCGAAGTCGTGCAGCAGCACCATCAGCTCCATGCGTCCCTGGTAGTAGGCCGCCTGCTCCTCCCATCCCGTCATCAGGCAGAGCGCCCTTGCGAATCCCAGGTAGTTGTAGGCGTTGACGTACTCGCCGTCGATGGTCGCCATGCGGTCTATCATGCGGACGATCTCCCTGACGTGCGAGGCGTCCAGGATCTTGTCGCTCTGCTGCAGATCCTTCTCCTCCACCCCCGCGGTGTCCCCCTCCTCGTAGAGCGCGAAGTCCAGCATCAGCTTGTGGAAGGCCGTGGAGAGGTAGAACTGCGGTCCCCGGAAGTGTTTCAGCACCCTGCCGTTGACGTGGAAGGTGCCCGTCCCCTCGCTGTGCATCTTGGCGATGACCAGGTCGCCTCTCTTGAAGTTCGTCTCCTCAATCTCGTCGAAGCCCCCGAGGGACACGCTGATGCCCTCCTTGGTGATGGCCGGGATCTTCCCCTTGCCCTTGGGCGGGCGGTCCGCGTAGATCACGCACACCATCCTCTCGTTGTCGCCGTAGTATTTCTCCGCCCAGCTCTTCACGTGGTCGAGCATGGAGAAGCGGAAGGTGTCGTCCTCCTTGTCGGTGATGGTCGCCTCGAAGACGAGGTTCTTGCCCGTCTCGGAGCGGAAGTGCCTGATTTCCGGCGCCAGTCCGTAGGGCACGATGTCCTGTATGCGTATGGTTCCCTCTCCCCCGATCTCATCGTCGATGCGGCAGTGGAAGAGGTTCTTGTCGTTCTTGTCCTGTTCGGTGACGATGACGTTCACCTTGTCGTCGATCTTGTGCGACTTCCTGTTCTTGGGCTTGTTCGCCGTCTCCGTCTTCGTGGCGAACAGCTCCCGTTCGATGTCCTCCCAGAGGTGCATGCAGTCGAGGATGCCCGCCTTCTCCGGCAGCGCCCTCACCGACCTCTTGTCGGCGAAGACCTGCAGCCGCTGCCACAGTCCCAGGGAGTCGTGTATCATCGGCTTGCTCCCCTCCTCCTGTCCCGCGTAGAGCGCGATGCCGTCCTTTGACACCATGAGCTTCCCCTTGCCGTGGATGAAGCTGTTCGTCGTCTCGATGCTTCTGGGCTGCATCCCGATGATCCGGAAGGGGACCGTCTTGCCCTTGGTGTCGTTGAGGGTGTATGACGGCACCTGGCACGTGCTGTTCAGCAGGTTGGAGAGCGCCAGGTTGAGCGTCTTGGGCGAGTAGTAGTCATAGAGGTAGGTGGAGATGGCGCACAGCCTTGTCAGGCACAGCCGGTAGGCCGGCTCGCCCTCTCTCCCCGCCGTCTTCATGAGGATCTGCTGTATGGTCAGCGCCTGCGCCAGGTTGCTCACCAGCGCGTCGTTGTTCTTGATGCGGTCCACCGACCAGATGTTCTCGCTCACGTAGAGTTCGATGATCTTGGTCATCGTGCTGTTGAACGGCTCCTTCGCCCATATCTCCAGCTTCCACTGTCGGATGATGTCGAAGAGTTTTTCCATCCTGTCCTCCATGAGCTGCTGGTCGGCGAGGAACAGGCACGACATGATGTTGAAGTTCTTCTGCGGGTGGAAGACGTAGCCGGAAGACTTGAGTTTCTCGAAGATGTCGTCGATGAAGGCGTTCCCCGTGCCGTCGTCCAGCATCTCGTTGGCCTTGATGCAGTATCCCAGGAGTTCAATCATCACCGTCAGTCGGTCCTGGTAGAACTCCCTCTGCGACGGGTTGCACAGGCTGAGGAAGGGCGACTGTTCCAGGAACCACGTGCAGTCGCCTCTCACCTGCGCCAGGTCGCATCCCGCGTTGTTGAGCGTTCCTATCCACTGCCTGCACTCCTCCTCGAACGGCTTGTCCCGCTCTATCATCAGCAGGAGCCTGGAGAAGTCCCTCGTGTTCCATGTGGTGGCTGTCTCCTTGATGATTTTCTCGACGGCGTTCACGTCGAAGTTCTTTTCCTTCTCCGTCTCCTCCGTCCCGACCAGTTCTATCTTCGGCCTTTTCTGCGTGTTGGCGAGCACCTTGCACGTGATCTTCTGCCCCCTCACCAGCCTGTACCTGTTGGTGTGCTGGAGGTAGACGCTGAAGTTGGACTCGTCATGCAGTTCGCAGAAGTCGTCGTGGACTGCTGCCACCGTGAAGGGGTATTGCTTTCCCACCACGTAGTTGACATCGGTTTTCTTGAAGGACATATTCGGTTTTTTTTCTGTTTTCGTTGCTTTGAGTGTCGGGGCCTGGAAGCCTGGGAGAGGCCGGGTGCGGAAGGGAGGTGAGGGACGATGCTGTTCCGCCACCCTGCATGTTGAGTTGTTCTATAGCCGGGAGCAGGGCTGGTAGCGCCGCATGATGGCCGTCCCTTGTCAAGTGGCCCTGGGTGTTCCGGGCCGGGGAGCCTGCCGCCATTGATTGGCAAAGTTACGGAATGTCGGGCGAAATGTGAAGGGAATGCCCGTTTTTATTTTGGTTTCCGGGACGGGGTGGCTGGCCGCATTGTTGACCACCTTGTCCTCATATTTTGTTGCAAGGGCGGGAAGCCATGGCCGGGACAGGGAAGGCTGTTCCTTTTTCGACGGGGATGGTGTGATGGGGTGGCTCCGCACATTGCCGTAGGGAAGGAAAGCCATGGCCGGGACTGAAAAGACTGCACCTTTTCCGTCGGGATGGGGTTTTTGCCGCGCCTTATTGCAAAGGAAGCATATCTATTGTATACTGAACGGTTCATGCGAAATATTGAGAGTGTTGCGGAGCTCTAACAACCCACCTGCATGGGCTGCGTTCATGTAGTGTAGCTCCAACTTGTATGCATCACGTCAGGACAGGCTCTATGCATATGGTGTTGGGAGGAGTTTGTTGACCTTGAGGAGGGAAGTCCTTTGGACCAGTTAATGCCTAAAAGGTGCAAATGGCATCCCAGCAGACGAGGTCCTCACGCACATAGCCAATTTTCCCGTCAATCTTGATTTTGTACCAGCCATTCACCTTGCCCAAACAGTCATAGGGGTCGGGCAAGTCATAACCTGTATCAGGAATCTTTGCTACCACGGCACTCTTAATGGAAGGTCCCTTGCGCACATTGATGTTGCCGTTGCGGTCGGGATGCCGGTAGACTATGCCATCACCATTGACGGCACTGAAGGTGACGACACGGTTGCCTGCCTTTGGGACTTCATAGTCATCCTGTAGGCAGGCAGTATAAGTCGTGGCATTCGTGCGTACGTAGCGGCCCAACACCTCGCCATTCTTGTCGAGCACCACTTTCATGCTTTGTGCACCTGCCATCAAACAGCACAGCAGACAGGCCATCAGAGAAATAGTTTTTTTCATATTGGTTGTTTTTTGTGAATTCGAAAAATCCAGTTTTATTTAATACCATCAGAATGCAAAGGTACGAGAAACCGAGAGCGGAATGAAAGGAACCATTCATTTCACATAGCAGTGAAGGACTTGCCGTGTTCCTTGTCGCAAAGGTACTAAAAATCCATGGTTTCCGAAAGCGGATAAAGGATATTTGTCATATTATAACAATTCCTCACAATGATGTTGGAAAGCCACGCCGGAAGTTCTTGTCGTTGTCGGTGGGAGAGGGGAGCGGATGTTGTCTCGGGGGTATGTTCCTGTCGCTGTGAACGTTAACAAAGCAGTGACAGTTCCTTTTGGTATGGTGTGTATCAGATTATTGAAAATTAGGAGGAACATGTGTCGTGATTTGGTACATGTTGAATTTATCTTTGGTGTTTATTTGCAAAATCTGATAGGTATGGACACAAGAATTAAAGACAGCATTGACTTAGGTAGAATGATGAGAGATGATCAGCAGAAAAAGAGTTTGAAAGGAACACCCAAAGTAACATATCTCTGAGCTAGAAGATAAATATCTGATAATTGACATACTTGGACAGAGGCAATCCGAAATGCCCCTTACGATTGCTACTATTGCCCATACATCGAGGGATGTGTGGACAGGCTTCGTGCGAAAAAGCCGACAGACATCCTGGCCAATGCCGCGAAGCGTTTCGTCCGCGACCTTGACATGATGCCGCTCTACAGGCCCTGCCGTGTCCCGTCGCTCTTCACGGAGAGGATGACCCGTTCGAAGACCGACAGGAAGTTTTTCCTCAAGCATGCGCACCATGACCATGACGTCACCGCCGCCGTCCACGTTTGGAACCATCCCGAGGAGATGGAGTATGTGTCGCTTGAGCTGATTGAGGACACCCTGGACCTCCATCTTCCGGATGACGTGTGCAAGTTTCTCAGGAAGGCGGACCGTGGGGTCATCGAGTATGTGAGGTACAGGTTCCCGTACGGGGACCGGGTGTTCACGGTCAAGACCGAGATGACCCTGTCCTTTTGGGAGCATTTCTATTCCATCTATGAGGAGAGGGGGTGAGGGTCATGAGGGAGGATGAAGGAAATCCTGCCTTGTCGGGGAGCGGTAGGGGGAAGGCATAAGGGGACTTGCTCACAATTGGGCAAGTCCCGTTTTGTTCTCGAAGTGTACAATAGGGCCTCCGTTGTGCTTCCACTTCCCTGCGTTATTCCCTATTTTGTAGTACCCCCGCCCATATCCAAAATGCCTGACTCGGTATCGCTGTTATTCATTCGCTTCTGGGCTGCACGATAAGCCTTCCCATATTCAAAGTTGTAGTTCAGACGGATGACGGCCATTTGGCCAACTTCTTTCGTGTAGTTCCAGGCGGTATAAGGAGCAATCTTCGAGACTCGTTCACGGCCCGTCTTGTAGTTGTTGGTAAAGGGGAACATCATGCCAACACCGATTTGCAACCGCTTATGGGTCCATGTGGCCAGAATAGCTGTCTGGTTCTCACCTTTGACAATGGTCTCGCCAAAGAGGACGTTTCGATTCTTGCTGAACTGACCTGCAAGTCCGAACTCCTTATAACTCATCATGCATTGAGCGTTAAAATAAAAGTTGCTGTAGGTGTGCGTGTAGTTATTTCCGTAACTCCAGTAACGGGAGAAACCGCCTTCAAGACTCAGGGTGAGGAAGTTCTTCAGTTTTCCGAAATCCAGTCCTCGGAGCACAAGCATTGGACCTACTTGTAGCGTCTGGTAGGATTTCTGGTTGTCCTGTCCTATGATTAGGTGACGCCCCTCGGCAGACACACTCTCCATGATGCAGTTGTCATAGTATGAATAGTTGGCATTGAGCATTGCAACCACCTTGCCTTTGCTGTAGGAATAGTTAAATGTGTTGTTATAAATATTATAGGTCAACAGGTTCGGATTGCCTCGCGAAATCTGAATGGTGTCGATAGCCTGTTCTACATCTGTCAAGGCCGAAAGAGACGGAATCTGCGGGTCGGTGGAGAAGCGATAGTTCAGATAGCCATTCTTGTGTGGGGCAAAACTAACCCGGAGCGTTGGTGTAACCGTGTAATAGGTGTGCGACTTGTCCGACTCCTCGAAATATGAACGTGTCATTCCTGCACTCACGCTGTAGTTCAGTTTTCTCCATGCACCTTGCACATCGACGAAAGCAGACAAGCGCATCTGGTTCATTTCCGACGTGACGGGTGATGTGCCATTATACTCGTTTCGGTCGTGCATCTGGTAGTGGCGCACTCCAGCGCTGAGCATGGCGGTTTTGAAACGCTTGTCATAGATAGCCTCGCCGATGATGCTGCGCTTGCTTCCATCCACGTCCATCAGGTAATGGGCAAGCGTAACGCCATTGTCAGCTTCTGCATAGGTACGCATCAGACTGCTGTTGATCAACGTTCCCGTCAGGTTGAGGGTTATCGTTTGCTCATTGGGAAGCACGCGCTGGAAATACAAATCGAGTGCAGGGCTATAACTATTGTCCTGCATACGCTGCCTGGCAGTCAGCGTATGGTTGATCATGTTTGTCTCGTCTTGATGGGGCACACGCTTGATATTATTGCGAAAGACGGCATTGAACGTATATTTTCCCGGCTCTGCATAGTTATATGACAGGTCGATGTTGTGTATAGCCCACTTTTTCTGGTCGTTCACGCCCTCCTGTACCCGGTGGATGTTCCCGCCTACCAGCAGGAAATCCTCCGTCTTGTCCGTATGGTCTTTCTTTACGCCCCGATAACTGAGCGCATAGTTCAAGCCCCATTGTGACTTGCCTCGGTTGTATTTCGCTGTAAGATTGTTCTCGCCAAACAAAACGTGTGGAGAATTGGTGGTTTGCACATTAATTAGCCCGCCTTCCTCACGTTTGCGGACTATAATGTCTATGACAGCTCCGAGTTCCCCGTCGCCGTAGCGTTTCCCGGGATTCTCGATAAACTCGATGCGCACAATATCCTTGGGCAGTAGTGCTTCCACTTCTGCCTGAGATGCCTTGATGCCGTTAATGCGCGTCTGTACGGCACCACCGTTGGCGGTGAGTTCCTTGCCAATGACGTTCACATTCAAGCGGGGGATGGCCATATTGAACATGAGGTCGTAGGGATTATAGGCATTCTTCCTGGCATCTCTTGTCGGGATAATCAGCATACGATCCACCTTTTGGATAATGCTACGCCCCTTTACTGTGACCTCACTCAAATTAAAGATAGTATCATTCATATTTGTCTGAGCCTGCGCACCCATACTGATAACCGACAGCAGAACAATCAATGACTTTTTCATTTTTCATCCCTCCACTCTATAATTATGTCCTTGTCCTCATTACAAATGACATGCGCAGTACGTCTCTCCTTCGTACCGTCATTGGAAATCACATCATAGATGACGTTGGCGGAAAAACGCACATCACCGTTTTCCTTGTAGTCCTCACAGTTATACTTGCCGCGAAACTCCACCGTCTCTCCGTCGGTCAGCGTGTTGGAAACATGGTTCACGACGACCTCCTTGAGGTTCTTTTCTTCCCAATTACCATGACCTGGCAGGTGGATATGGGCATTTTTACAATACGATACCAGCACCACTGAAACGATGCAACCAATTAAAAACTTACTCTTTTTCATATCCTTTTATTTGATGATTTTAAAACTTTCTACGATGCAAAATTACGAGGAAAATGCACCTTAAAACGACTAAATCACCAAATAAAAAGTCTTAATAAGAGAAACGTAACCTATTGATAATCAACGGTTGCGTTTCTCAAAAATCTAAATCAGACCTTGCGGAGTCTTAATCACCCCTTAACGGAATTGACACAAACGACAATATCCTGTCCTTCGGCGGCTCCAATCTTTTTCCGGATGGAAGTCTTGCGCACATAAATCGTTGCGTCAGACTGTCCAGTGATAACACCTATTTCCTTTGTAGAGAATCCCGCACACAAGAGGCAGCAGATCTGCACCTCCTTTTCTGTGAGTGTGTCACCGTATTGATTGATCAGTCGGGTATGAAAATTGTCATAGAGACGGTCGATGACAGGATAGAGGTCTGACCACACAAGCAAACTGTCCGTGGGGATTTCGCCACCACTGATGCCTGATATACGTTTCAGTAGAGCCTGATTCTGGTTGGTTGGGGTGCCAGCCACCAGTCGGATAATGCCCAACTGCTGCAACAGGATTTTTTTGAAGAAAGCATCATCTTCCGTCTTTGTCTGCTCGTTGACCGTATTTTCTTCTGTTGCTTTCTCTGCTTCTGCCAGCATGCGCTTCAAGGTCTCAATCCTGTCCTCGGCCTCTGCCAGTCGTCGAACCCTGTTCCTATTATGTATGTAGCCGCCTATACAGCCGCCTGTCAACAACAGCGCTGCTACAGACAGCAGCCAGCCCATTCGTTGCTGGCCGAGTTTCAGTTCATAGTTCGCAGATTGCAGGCGTTGCTTCGTTTCCAACCGTTGAGTCAATGTGTTTTCCTTCGCTTGCATGTCAGCCGTGATAGAGTCACAATATCGGGAAAAATCTGTAAAGGATGCTGGCTTGCCACTTGAATAATCCAACAAGTAACGCTCTTGCTCTATCACTGCCTTGCGGGCGATGTCAGTAAAGCCTTGTGCATTCAGTTCCTTTTCACTCTTGATGGCCTTGTCATTGCAGATGCGGGCAGAGTCCAGCTGATGCTGGTTGATGTAGTTGCCCGCCATTGCCGCCTGTATTGCCGACATTTCTGCTACCTGTGGCATCATCTGGCTTATCTGGTGGAACATATCGTTTGAACGGCGGTACTGGCCGTTGTTGGCCAGATAGTCAGCATAGTTGCGCAGAAATTCGCATGCCATCGCCGTATCTGTGTTTTCAATAGCCAGTCGGATGCCCTTGTCATAGAATTGTTCCGCCTGACGGTCACCCGACAGCGAAAGGTTCAGGCCTATCTGATAGTTAAGTATGGCCTCATTGCGCTTGGCCAATTCATACTTCAACAGTTCTTTAAGGATTTCTGCGGCCTGATTGTAATTCCTTTGACGCTCATAGATTCTAACTTTTGCCTCAAGTAGTTGCGCCAGTTTGGTGGAGTCTGCTATCTCTGTCATGCCCTTGTCTATGGTTCTTATGGCATCCCCTGGTTTGTCCATCCAACTAAGATACGACGCTTCAAGCAGATAGCTGTCTGCCAGTTTCTCTTTCTGTGCCCTGTAATAGGCTATCGCTTCCGTCAACTGATCATCTTCTGCCAGGGACATTCCCAATGCTTGATGTGCCATTGCCCGGTTCCATACCAGATGCATGCGGTTTTTCTCATTTAAAGTGCCGGCATTATCAAGAGAATCCAATATTGACAACGCCTGCTTAGGATCCTCAACAAGTAAGGTATCCGTATATATTAGTATATTCTTGTCCTGACTCCCATTGCATGACATTAGAACAGGAATCAATAACGTTAATAGTACTTTTATTTCTCTTCTTATTATCATGACTATATATATTGTGCTTGCAAAGGTACGAAATGATTTTTCAAAACGCTGCGAAAAGTATTCAAATCAAGTCTTCGCTTTTCACTTATTATATTTTGCCGTTTCTATCTATTTTTATATCTTTGCGGCAGATTATAATAAATAATTATGAGTGCAATTATTGGAAGAAAACATGAAATAGAAGAGTTGGAGAGACTCTACCATAGTGACAAGCCAGAGTTTGTCGCTGTCTATGGAAGACGTCGTGTGGGAAAGACATTTCTTGTCAAGCAGGCTCTGAAAGGTAGGATAACCTTTTTGCATACAGGTGTGTCACCCGTCGATCAAGAGGGGGAGAAGAACCGTATGAAAACTCAGCTTGAGAGTTTTTATTATTCCTTGCTCAGTCATGGTCTGGAGGGTTTCAATAGACCCAAGTCCTGGATGGAAGCCTTTTACCAATTGGAACAATTGATCATCCAACTTGACGACGGTGGCCGTCAGGTGATATTCTTCGACGAACTGCCCTGGATGGACACTCCACGTTCAGGTTTTCTTCCGGCTTTTGAGCATTTCTGGAACAATTGGTGCAGTGGTCGGGACAACCTTATGCTTGTCGTGTGTGGAAGTGCCACGTCTTGGATACTGGGCAATCTCTCCCGCAGTCCCGGAGGTCTGTACGGGCGTTTGACCGATGAGATTAAATTGTCGCCATTCACCCTGAAAGAGGTAGAGGATTATTTCACACATGAGGGCATCGAGTTGTCGCGATACGACATCGTTCAGAGCCATATGGTGTTTGGCGGCATTCCGTATTACCTCAGCTACTTTCAAAAAGGGCTTAGCTTTGAGCGTAATGCCGACAGGATGCTTTTCGGTCGCAACCCAAGGCTGAAGGATGAGTTCAACCGGCTTTTCAATGCCATTTTCGGCAATCCTGAGGATTGCAAGAAGATTGTGCGTTTGCTCGTCTCACGCCATAGTGGTTTTACACGCGAGGAAATAGCCGCCCAGACAGGTCTTCCCCTTGGCGGTGGACTCACCGATACGTTGAAGGCTTTGGTTGAGAGTGACTTTGTGATGCGCTATATGCCGTACGGAAGGTCTGGCAAGACAGAGTGTTACAAGCTCATAGACAATTTCTGTCTTTTCTGGTTGAAGTATGTGGAGCCAAATACCGAGGATGGCAGTTTTATGACCGACAACACCACTTCTGACTTGATGAAGCACTGGCGTGGAGTAGCCTTTGAAGAAGTATGCTGGCAGCATGTCACCCAAATAAAGAGAGCCTTGGAGATTGGCGGAGTCAAGTCTACCATCTCTGCCTGGAGCGTAGCAGGCGATGGCATCAAGGACGGTGTGCAGATTGACCTGCTCATCCTTCGTGACGACCATGTTGTGAATCTCTGTGAGATGAAGTTTGCCGGAGACGCTTATCATATCACCAAGGACGAAGAAGGCAAGTTGAGAAATCGTATCGAAAGTCTGAAGTCAACGCTTTCCTCCAAACAAACCGTTCATCTTACCATGGTTACCACATACGGGGTAGCCTACGGCAAGCATAGCGGAATTGTCCAGAAACAAGTAACGATGGACGACCTGTTCATTTGAAACCTGCCACATATAATATTTACGGGTTGTACCATTCCATCTTTGAGGAGAGGGTGTGAGGGTCATGAGGGAGGTGGTCTTTTTGCGGGAAAGGAAGTGGAATAAGTCCTATTTGTTTCCAAGTATTGCAAACGTAGCTGAAAGCAGGTCCTCTCCACTCCTTGTTGCCCAGTCGATCACCTGTTCAGTCGGATTTCCTCGTGATAGAAGTAGTTGACCACTACAGGGTGTCCATGTTCTGAGCGTCCGTAGGGAAGGTCATTGACAACGTATGGCATCTGATGCTCCTTCGTGTAGGCTTCCACCTGAAGGGCGAGTGTCTGCCAGTGGTCACGTCGCTTGCGGGTATAGATGTCATTGTAGAGTTCCACAAGGCCTGGATGCTCCTTGCGGATATACTGCATGATGGTGGGCTTGAATTGTCCGCGTAGGTTCAGGTTCTCCAGCCAGATGAGGTCGGTGAAGTCCTTCACTCGTTCGATGATTGCGAGGACATCGGTGATGCCGGGAAAGATGGGCGACACGAAGCAGACAGTGCGGATGCCCGACTCATAGACCTCCTTCATTGCTGCCAGACGGCGCTCAATGCTGGGTGCATCGTCCATCGCGTCCTTGAACTGCTCGTCGAGGGTGTTCACAGACCATGACACCGTGACGCGCTTGAACGTCTTCAGCAGGTCGAGGTCGCGCAACACGAGGTCGCTCTTCGTGGTGACGATAATCTCGCAGTCGGCTCCCTGCAACTGCTCCAGCAGCGCACGGGTGCGCTTGTATTCTGCCTCCTGCTCGTTATAGCCGTCGGTTACGGAGCCGATGACTATACGCTCACCATCATACTTATGCGGGTCGGTGATAGCCGGCCAATGCTTCACGTCGAGGAATGTCCCCCAAGGCTCTGTATGGCCTGTGAATCGTTTCATGAATGAAGCGTAACAGTACTTGCAGGCATGGGTGCAGCCTACGTATGGGTTGACGCTATAGCCGCCGACGGGCAGCGACGAGCGCGTCATCACGCTCTTCACGTCCTTATGTTGGATCAAAGTCGGTGTCATGGTTCTTGTTTGTCGTATTTATCGCCCACGAAACCGTTTCCCACCTCTCCCGACATCAGGTCAAAGTGCTGGAAAGTGGGTGGTGTGGGTTCGAGGTCATAATAGTCCATCTCGGCTATCGGCAGGCAGAAAAATTCCATCTGGTCATAACTGGCATAGAGGCGTTGCAGCACGGCGTTGTGTTCGTATATCCACCGTTTCGTGTCCTCTTCAACACTGAAGTTGACCATGCCTGTGCAGCGAACAGACACATTGCCCTCGCAAGCCAGTATCTCTACATTTGGGTTCTGGCGCAGTTCCTTATAGACCGCTTTTTTTGCAGAAGTGGCGAAGAACAGCACATGCCCTTCCTGCTTCATCACCTGAAAGACGCGCAACTTAGGAAGATTGCCATCGCACGTGGCAAGGGCAATCTCCTTATGATTTTCAAGAAACCGTAGTGTTTTCTCAAACATCGCTGCTTACCATTTCAGTTCGTCCTGCAGAATGTTGCCGTCCGTCATGGGACTGTCGTCCTCGGTGAAGGCGTTGGCCTTGTACTGGATGCAGAGCATCGTCATGTTCTCGGTGCCGGTGTTCTTCAGCGCACGCTTGCCGTCGGGAGCCACGCGGACGATGGTGCCCTCGCTGACGGGGAAGATCTCGCCGTCCACTTGGTACTGCCCCTCACCTTTGAGGATGATATACAGTTCCTCATGCGTCTTGTGGGTGTGCAGGAAACCGCTGTCCTGACCGGGAACTAGTGTCTGGAACGACAGTTCGCTGCCAGTGGCGCCCACGGCCTGTCCTGCGAACACCTTGCCCTGGATGGTCACTTCGGGACCCATCGGCAGCACATGCTCGATAATCTCGTTCATCTTACCCACGCTCACTGCGCTAAAATTCTTGCCTG
>ONAG01000060.1 GCA_900315745.1 uncultured Prevotellaceae bacterium | reverse complement strand
GGTGTTTTCAAACATATCATGATTGACATAGGTGATGAACAAAGCATAGAAAATGATCTCAGCACTTACTCAAGCCACTTGCTCAACATGAAGATGATGATGCGTTTTTCCGACAAGGCCACATTGCTTCTTATAGATGAATTTGGCACTGGAACAGAGCCTTTAATAGGAGGAGCCATTGCAGAGTCGGTATTGAAGCAATTTTGGAAACGTCATGCTTGGGGGGTGATAACAACCCACTATCAAAATCTCAAGCATTTTGCTGATAATCATGATGGTGTGGTGAATGGTGCCATGCTTTATGACCGTCATGAAATGCGCCCTCTTTTCCAGTTGGAGATAGGTCGGCCTGGCAGTTCCTTCGCTATTGAGATAGCAAGGAAGACTGGCATTCCTGAAGAAGTCATCAATGATGCTTCTGAGATTGTGGGAAATGATTATATACAAAGTGACAAATACCTGCAAGACATCATGCGCGACAAGCGCTATTGGGAGGGCAAGAGGCAGACTATCCACCAACGTGAGAAATCATTGGAATTGACGATTGCGAAATATGAGGAGGAGATTCGCAAATTGAAAGAAAGCCGCAATTCAATAATTAGTAAAGCAAAACAGCAAGCGGAGGAGCTGTTGGGTGAAAGCAACCGGCGAATAGAGAACACCATTAGGGAAATCCGTGAAAGTCAGGCTGACAAGGAAGAGACACGGAGGATAAGGGCTCAGTTGGGAGATTTCAAGCGTGAAGTTGCCGAAATAGATACAGAGGCTGATGACGAGTTGGTATCCAAGAAGATGCGCCAAATACAAGAGAGAAAGGAGCGGAAGGAAAAGAGACGCAAGGAAAAAGCCTTGAAGTCGAACAAATCAGAAACGCCCGCCCCCGAGACTCATGATCCCGAAATGATAGTTGAGGGTGACACAGTGAGAATAAAAGGTCTTTCCACCGTGGGGCGCATCGAGTCGATTCAAGGCAAAATGGCTAATGTGGTGTTCGGTGACATGCGCACAAAAATGAGGCTGGAACGACTGGAACATGCAGAAATGCCGGAAAAGGAAATGCCTGCCACGTACGCTTCTGTGGGCAGGCAAACAAGAGAGGTGATTGATGATAGAAAACTAAATTTCAAACAAGATATCGACGTGAGGGGCATGAGAGGCGATGAGGCGTTGAATGCTGTCACTTATTTCATTGATGATGCAATCCTTGTTGGCATGCACCGTGTGAGAATCCTGCATGGCACGGGTACTGGCATATTGCGCCAACTCATAAGGCAATACCTCGCAACGGTACCTGGGGTGGCAGCATATCGTGATGAGCATGTTCAATTTGGAGGTGCTGGCATCACGGTGGTTGATTTGGAATGAAAAAGTGGGTTCTGATTGTTTTCTCAGAACCCACTGTAAATGAATTACATCTTGATGTTGAATCCCATTGAAATTCCGCCATTGGAATTAAGCGGAATGAACTCCTTGCTTAGCCCGCTTGTACAAATCCTGTCCATGCCAAGGAAGAAGTTGAATTTCTTGGTGTGGAAATTTGCCAAGAAGCCAAAGCAGGTCGCGAAATTGTTCACACCGAGACTCACACTGCCATCAAACCAATCCACAGGTGAGATATTGGCTAATACTCTGCCTTCCGTCCAGGTATATGGGCCATTGATGTGAAGATTTCCCATCAAGCCCAATTTCAAGGCACGATAGGATGGCAACACGTATTCGCCAGCTGCAGTCACGGTAGCGCCAACACCTGTCACACGAGTACCTTTGTCGCCTTTGTCCCTGAGATTGGCAAAGTCGAGCATCTGGTCTGTATATTTGTCTGCCTTGTTGTCCAGCTTGTCGGGAGAACTGGAATCCACAGATACGTCATGAAAACCGTCGAAGACGAAAGATTTTGCATCATTTGTGGCTTGATGGTCGTTGGTCCAGATGATGGCACCCAAGTCTTGGATGGCACCACTGAGGGTGATGTCGTCGTTCAATTTATAGACAACGCCAGCATCTAAAGCCAATCCGTATCCACTTGGACCTTTGGGAGATGCTTCTACGTCATTGACGTGCTGATAAGTACCATCTTGTATGTTGTAGTCTTTTGTCTTGCTCAGGTATTTGAACCCACTCATGCTGACATCTGCTTGTGCGTCGGCAGAGATGATCCACTTGTTCTCATCTTTCAAGTTGGCTTCCACATTCTTCATCTTTACTTGGGCGTCTGCAAGTCCAACAAGAAGTTTTGCCTTTCCACCAACTCTCAACTTGTCATTTATCTTACGTGAATGGCCAAAGCTTAGTTCGGCGTATGATTGCGCACTGATATTGATGTCACCTATGTTATATATGTTGTTGGTTGCTTCTGCTGCAAAGAGGAAGAGCTTGAATGGGATGTTGGCGTTTGCCGATGCTTTAACATTTAGTTCCAATGTGTTGTAGCCACCCCATTTCTTGAATCCTGATGAGAAGATGGTCTCCTTAATCCGCCCATTGATGATGTTGTCGCCAGAGGCAAACCCATTTAATTGTTGTGACAGGTATGGGTTCATGAACGAAGTCATCTTCTTGTCACTTTGGTTTGGATATAGGGGATTTTTCTTTATGACATCCTCATATCCGAAATTACCTGCCATGTCGGCATTGATATAGCCAAGGAATGGTATTGAGAAATAGCCTTCTTCGTTGGCTATTGCTGGGTTGATGTCATGCCTGTATAGGAAACCGTCGGAAAGATAACCCGTTTTCAAATCTTGGGCTACAATGTCAGTGGTCATGGTTGTCATGGCCAGCAACAGCATATATTTCATTAAAGATTTCATGTTATTCTTTATTATGGATGTATTCTTGATGTTTTCTAATTCAGGTCAACGGCCACTTTTCCATGTTTCTGCATTTTGAGTTTGGTGAGCTTGACTGTTTGCTTGTAAGCATTCAGCATTACGCCCGACACCTTGCTTCCTTTAGTATCTTTAGCCGTCATCCTAATTTGGAATTTCACGCCATCAAGCACTTTGAATACTTCATTTGTCTTGGGTCTGAGATAAATCACCACTTCTGTTGTTTCTGGCGTCACTCCATCGGGCGAAGCCTTGACCACATTTTCCACGTCAACTTCAAGTCGGTCTGTTCCAATGATTTTGCCATTCATGTCCATGCCTTGTGCAGACAGTGTGAGATAGGCTGGTATCTTGTTTTCTATTGTTGCAGTAGCCTTCAGATACCCTTCAATGGTGCTTTTCCCATCTACTGTAGTTTCTACAAATTTCACATCCTTCACCTGGTCGTTCCAACCCGTGTAGTTCCTGTTGTATATGATGCAGGCTTCATCTCCAAGTGATATGCCGGATGCAACGGAAAGACGGATCGTTCCACGATAGTCTTTGTCAAGTTCTATTTCTGACTTCTGTGTCTCGTCGCCCCTGCCTACAAGGTCTATCAAGGCTATGCTGTCTGGCAGGTTGCGGATGACATCGCATATATTTGGTATTATCACGATTGTCGTGTCACTGGGATTGCTTGCAGGGCGCCTTCTAACACTTACGACACTACTTCCATTGGCTTTATAGCTGAATTGCGGAACGTCTATTCTCTTTATCACATTGCCTTTGTTGTCTTTGGAAACAATAGCTCCTGTCATCTTGTTGGCAAAAGGCACATCGCTGTAAATGTTCAAATTTAATTGTGGGTCGTACAGGTCGAGATTCACGCCTTCCTCACTGAGGAAAGAGGGAACGTTCTTCAAGGAAACGCCACCCACCTTGCCGAAGTGCCTGCTCGGAGTGAAAATGCCTCGGGCGGTGGTTACTGACATACGGCTCAATGTAGCAGTACCATTAACGGTAAGGTCGGTTGCCTCTGCAACCTTGTCGAAATCAACAGCTGACTCATACACGCCTACAGAAATGCTCAAATTGCCATGGAAAGACATGCCTTTTCCTACCTGGTATGTCATGAAACTGCCGTCTGACTTCGTTCCACTCAGGTCAACGCCCAAGATGTCAATGGTGAATGACAGTCCTTCGGAGGGCTTTACATTATTTAATTTAAGGATGTTCTTCTCGTCCAAACTTATAGAATCTCCCTTGTAAGCTGCCTTGCCGCATTTTATGCATTGTGGCATGGAAAATTCCATAAAGGCAATATTGGACAAAGAGTTTTGGAGGTCTTTGGCAAAAGTCAGGTCTATGGTGAGCTTTGCAGACGACACACCTATATAGTCCAACTGTTGTATCTGGTCTGTTTTGTAGTCATAATTGAAGTCCAAATCCACCATGGGAGCGGTGAACTCTATCAGCTCATCTGCTTTCTTGGCACGATGCCTTGGTGCTTGGGGAGCAAAGTCACCAAGATTGATGGTATATGAACCTTTGTATGTCTTCTTGGGTATGGAGAACTTGTCCACCCACATGTGGGCGGTAAATTCTTCATCATCAAGCACATCAATGTAATATTTTCCTGTTTCGTCTATTTTGAGGAAATTGTTTGTTCCAAGGTCCAACACATCATTGAGGCAAATGTCTTGGGTGTTGTTGTTGCTTGGTAGTGTTACATTGCCTCCAAGACCTACTGTTTTATCGACTTCTCCCAAATCGTAGTCGCTGTCGATACAGGCAACTAACATCATAATTACCACTGCGGCACATAAGTGTGCGGCATGGTGAATGCTTTTTAAATTCATAAGTGAAACATTAGATATATCTACGAAATGCAAAAGTAAGGCTTTTTGAAAGAATAATAGTATGGCGCGATGTTAAAATATGCAAAAACGACGATGGCATAAAAAAAGCATATAACAAGAATGCTATATGCTTTTCGAGCCTCTTGTCGGATTCGAACCAACGACCCCGAGATTACAAATCACGTGCTCTGGCCAACTGAGCTAAAGAGGCGGGTGGGCAAGCTGTTTGTATCGCGCCGCTGCACAAACTACCTTTGCTACGTTCCCGTCCTGGAGGATTCGAAAGGAGCTGGCCGTACAAGACTTGCCCGTTTTGCGGCTGCAAAGGTATATATTTTATTTCACAATCAAGTGGAAAAACAAAAATTTTTAATTGTTTAACATTAAAAACGCCACCGTCCCCGGCGGTTTCGCTGTATCGCAGTTCCATCCCGCCACCGTTCACGGCGGCAGGGATAGCCTACATCCCCGCCATAAAGGCTACCTGCCATCATCCCAGGCAGTGCCCCATCTACGGCTCTGCCTCATCACCACTGCGCAGCCACTGTCCCCGGCGGTTTCGCCGCCGGTCCTCCTCCGTCCGGCTTAAAAAGGCCGTCAGTGCTTGAAGATCTCACTCTTGTCTATGACCACATATACCGTGTCTATGACATGCCCTGAAGCGCTGCTCCCATTGCGCAACACATTGGCAAAATCTTTGTCCAGCACCTCCACGTCATCGACAAAATAATCAAATCGCCCTCGGTTGCAGAACCAGTTCCAGCCTTTTACGCGATGATACTTTATCTTCAACTTCCAACCTTCTACCTGTGCTTGGCGAAATAGGTTTATCAGGCTGTCTTGGTCATTGCGGTCGTTGTCAAAAGAAAAACCGAAGGGCTCGCCTGCAGTGTTCATGCCCGTCTGCGTCATGTTCAGACGACCATCCCATGAATCCCAAAACAAGCCAGACTTGGCAAACTCTATCAAAGTGCCTACTTTTTCTCCTACCGAATAGCGCTCTTTGCAAGATGTCACCGAAAGGCATACAGCCAACAAAATGATTAGTTTGTAATAACGTTTTTCCATAATTTTTGTATTTGTAGCAAATGTACAACGAAATTTTGACATGGCAAAACATGTCTTGAAATATTTCAATCTGAAAATCATTATCCTCTGCTCTTGATACATGTCAAATAAACATGTGGAAAACATAAAAAATACGCAAAACCCTTGGTTGTGTGCCCACACGGTGCTAATTTTGCATTGTCAAAACTTAAATATCAATTATAAACATCAAAGTATTATGGATATGTTTTTATTGGCCGTTCGCTTTTTGGGTGCTATGGCAGAATTAAAAGAAATGACACACAAGGTACTGGGATAATTTTAGTATGCTAATGTCAAATAAAAACTGATTCTGATTGTTTCGTAAGATCAGTTTTCCTTTTGGATTTTTTACAATCTGAAGATTGTTTTTCATAAGATTAATGGTTGAAGGTGGCCAATGGAATTATTTTCCGTTGGTCGCTTTTTTTAATTGAACTGCAACAAACTAAAGGAGCGCCTGCGCTTCTAAGAAAACGTTCTCCATGCGGGAGGGGACGCCAACGCTCTTTCTGAATAAAACTTATTGCTATTTCTAAAAAAACATAAAATAATTGATAAATTAATGTATTTGACAAATTTTCAGTAACTTTGCGCCCGATTATTAGTTTGAAAATGAGAAAGATTGTTTCTTTGGCCATTTCAGTTGTTTTTACACTCTCTTCCACGGCCAATCCCATAACACCTAATCAGGCTCTTGTAAAAGCCAAGTCTTTTGTAGCGAACAAACCTGTCGCCTCTCAAAAAATCAAATTGGCGTACACTCCAGAGATGAAAGATGGGAGTGCGCCTCTTTATGTATTCAATTTGGGCAAGAAAAATGGTTTTGTCATACTTCCTGGTGACGACGATGTAGAAGGAATTCTCGGATATGCTGATTCTGGGGAGTTCGTATATGAGGACATGCCTGACAACATGAAAGCATGGATTGAATTGTGCACACAAGGCATGAAGGCAGGAAAAAAGGCAAAATCTGCAACAACCAACAATATTCATCCCACAGATGTAGTAGAACCCCTTATTACAACAACTTGGGGGCAACGGACTCCTTACAACAGCAAATGTCCAACCTACAGGGGACAAGCGTGCCCTGCTGGATGCACGGCGGTTGCCATGGCTCAAGTGATGAGGTATCATCAGTTCCCGACAGAATCCACCGCTTCTGTCATTCCGTCATATACCA
Organism: uncultured Prevotellaceae bacterium; assembly: GCA_900315745.1. Classification (GTDB taxonomy): domain Bacteria; phylum Bacteroidota; class Bacteroidia; order Bacteroidales; family Bacteroidaceae; genus Prevotella. The sequence continues at coordinate 17,902 of ONAG01000060.1, read as the reverse complement.
CTTCAACCTACCGTATCAAGTTGCCGGCATTGCCCATCACAACGTTCAATTGGGATTTGATGCCAGACGCTCTCGACAGCAATTCCTCACAAGAAAGCATCGACGAGGTGGGGAAACTAATGCTTTATTGTGGTCAGGCTACGGACATGAACTATGCACCTAATGGTTCCGGGGCTTTCACTTATTTGATTCCAGAACGTCTGCCAAAGTTTTTTGGATACCCTTCAACCATGCATTATGTGTATAGGGAATCATACGACGAACATGGATGGGACAGCTTGCTGGTGAATGAACTCAAGCAAGGGCAGCCCGTTATCTATACAGCATATACCAATGTGCCACTTGGACATACTTTTATTTGTGATGGATACGATGGCAATGGCTTGTTCCATATTAATTGGGGATGGGATGGCATTGGCAATGGCTACTATAGGATTTCTGTTGCTTATGCAACTGAAGAAGGTCTCAACGACAATATAAAGAACTATCACTTGAGCCTTCGCCAAACAGCCCTTGTAGGCTTGAAAAAAAGCGGTGTTGACGACTACGTGGCTCCTGCCGAAACATTCAGGGTGTTTTCAAGACCAAGCCTGAAAAATGGTAGGGAATACACAAGGTCAAAAACCACTACAAACTTCACCGTGCCCAACATCAGCCTGTCGTATGTGAACACGACAGCGAAATCACAAAGTCTTGCCACCGGCATGGGCTTGTTTTCTGAAACAGGGCGGTTGGTTACCATTGTGGCGCAGACATCTGCCACTCCGCTTGCTTCCGGAAGCTCCAAGACCTACGAGGTAAACAAAATCTCTTTTGGTGGCAATATCACCGAAGGTCATTATACGATAAAAGCCATGTACAAGCCTGAAGGCTCTTCCACATGGAAACCGATGGCTGGAACAGACCAGAACTATTTGGATGTCAATATTGACGAACTGAATCTTTCCATCATCCCAGTGCCCAAAGCTGATTTTGTTGTGAACAATGTCAAGAAAGTTGGCGACTTCCTCATAGTGGATTTCTATAATTACGACCAGGCTTTCTTTGGACCTGTATATGTTAGGAAACTCAACTCTGCAACCAACACTACATCTCAAGTCTCTTACGACAACATTTCCTTCGACCCGAACACGAGAAGGACTCTTGATATCTACATCGCAGACAATGTTGATTTCGACATCGAGCGTGACACTTTCTATCTTTCAGTAGATGAGTACGACACACAATACTTCTATTGCAATGTGAGTGATGAAGAGGATGTCTTGCTCGACAAGCAGATAGACATTCTCAACCTAAGCGACGACAGCACGAAAATTGTGGGTGACCGCATTCTTTGCAAACTCACTTTGACCAATAATTCGGAAAAGGATTTCAATGACGTGGTGAAATTCTCGCTTATAGACACAATGGGGAATATCGTTTGCTCGTATGATGTCAATGCGGCACTGGCTGTTGGGCAAGATACAACAATTAGTTACAATATTCCTTTGACCACTTTTGACACTAAATATCTACTTACAGCATGTCATAAAAGAAATTCACATACAAATGATGAATATTCTACTGACTATATTGACATGGTTAAAGGAGCCATATATTGGACTGCAGAAGGCGATATCAAGACCATGTATGCTGCCAACAACTTTGTAGTGCCGGAGGAAGCTGTTGCCATCAATCTAAGAAATGCATACACTTCCAATGCCTTGCCAAATGGCAATCCCAACACCATCTACATGCTCGACAAGACCATGCCAAGAGGGTTGAATGGCAAGAACTATGTGAGAAGCACCAATGTGGGAGCCACCCTCGCATTGACTGATGGGTATGATTATTATATTCCAGAAGAGATGGTTTTCTCTTCTTCCATTACTTACCAGCGCACTGCACCAGATAGCGTCAATCAGACATGGAGTACCATTTGCTTGCCTTTCACACCTGAAAGGGTTACAGTAGATGGAGAAGAGGTTGCATGGTTCAAGAGCAGTGAAGATACGGAAGGCTCTTTCTGGGTTATGGATATCGACAGCATAGCAGACGGCAAGGTGGCTGTTCAATATGTTGACAGCATGATGCCTTACAAGCCTTATCTTATTGCTACCGACAGCCTCGTGGCTGGCAAGACCATAACATTCCACGGATCCAAAGCGACACTCCAACCTACTGAGAAGGAAGACTTCAAGTCAATTGTCGATGATGATTATTATTGGCAGGGTACTTACAGGAAGGTGAATGCCGACAGTGTATATGTGGTATCGGATAATTTGTGGAAGTTGGCTGAGGAGAATGACAGCATTTCTGCATTTAGGGCTTATTTGTGCAAGAATGGTGAGCCTTTGGAAGACAGCCTTGTCATTCTTGATGTCAATCAGGAACAAAAGCCACAGTTCCTGCTCGGTGATGTGAACCATGACGGTGCAATCAATGTGAATGACATCATGGCTATCGTCAATCATATCTTAGGCATGGTGGTGCTTGACTTCGATGAGGAAGCTGCTGACTATGACCAGGATGGCAACATCAATGTTATGGATGTCATGGATATTGTCCTATTGATTTTAGGACAATAGCACAAGTGTGAACGACAATAGGAGACAAATAACCGTGGAGACTGGCATTCGTTTAAGAGTGTCAGTCTTCTTCTTTTATCTTTTCCGGACCACGTACAATGTCTTTGGTTGTCAGACCGCTCTTGATTTCGATTTTCAGACCATCGCTTAGACCAGTGGTTACGGCACGCCGTTCATAGGTTTTCATTTCCCCCTCGTTTTTCACCAGATAGACGTATGTCTTGTTGTCTTCAAAGGCTATGGCGCTTTCTGGCAATGTAATCACATGCTGTGCGCTCGATACTTCTATCTCAGCGTTGGCGCTATATCCAGAACGAATGCGGTTGCCTCCAGGCACATGGACGGCAGCCTTGATTTCAAATTGGTTGGCGCCATTGCTTTCCACTGCCTTGGGTGATATGTACTCCAGACTGGCACCGAATTTCAAGTCTTGCAAAGCACCTATTGTTATGTTCATTGGCATGCCCGTGACGAGTTGGCCTACTTCCGTCTCATCGATGTTTCCACGGAATATCAAGTCGTTCATGTTTGCCACAGTAGCGATGGTCGTACCATCGTTGAAAGTGTTGCTCAATATGACCGAATTGCCCACTTTTACAGGGATGTCAAGTATCAAGCCGCTAATGGTGCTGCGAATAAGGGTGCTGCTTGCGCTGGCATTGCTTCTTGACACACCATCACGCACAACTTCCAAATTGTCTTCAGCAGCTCTCACTTCCTCGTTTCCTTGGTTAAGGGTTTGGAGTGACTTTTCATATTCTTCCCTGCTCACCAATCCTTTGTCGTACAACTCTTTTTCTCGTGAGAAGTCGGTCTTTGCCTGTTCGGCATTGATGCGTGCCAACCTGAGACGGGCTTCTGCCGAACTGAGTTGGTTCATGTCGGGAATAACCTTTACTTTTGCTATTACCTCTCCAGCTTGCACTTGGTCTCCGGCTTCTTTCAAGATTTCGGTGATGATGCCCGAAATCTGCGGCTTCACACTAACCTCGTTGCGTGGCTCTATTTTTCCAGTCACTATAGAGGTCTTGCTGATGTTGCCCATTTCTGGAGTAAACTCTTCATATTCTATGGGTTGAGGCTGTGACTTCTTCCATAAAAACACGAAAGTGCCTACAAACACCGCGAGCACCAATAGTGCAACAAAGAATTTGATGTATTTTCCCATTGTTCTGTCTATTTTTGTTTTTTTTATTCTCTTTTAATCGTCGCGCATTTTTAATCGTCGCGCATCGCATCAACAGGTTTTATTGACATTGCGCGCAATGCAGGAGCAAGTCCTGCCAACACTCCCAAAAGGCTGAGCATTCCAACAGCACCCAAGGCTGTCCAGAAATCCACCTGGAAACGGGCTTCCACTATTCCGTCTGTCGTGTTTCCCATCTCCAACATTTCCAATATCATGACCGCGAACAATATGCCGCTCATGCCTGCCACTGCCGTCAGCAGCACGCTTTCCGTAATGATTTGTGAAAGGATATTTGATGGCGTGGCACCTATGGCGCGCCTGATGCCTATTTCTGTTGTTCGTTCCCTCACAGTCACCATCATGATGTTCGACACGCCTATGGCTCCTGCCAACAAGGTTCCTATGCCTACCAGCCATATAAGGAAGTTGACGCCAGAGAACAAGCTGTCGAGCATGCCAAACATGACTTCAGTGTTGAATATCATCACTCCCTTTTCATCTGTGGGGTCGATGTGATGATTACGAGCCACCACTTCTCGCATCTTGGGGGTGATGCTGCTGATGGTCGTGCCTCTTATGGCGGTCAAGCATATAAGGTGGACGCTGTCGCCCATGTTATATACTTGTTGGGCAAGTGTCAGAGGAATGCAGATGGCGTCTTCAGCCCTGCCATTTATGCTGATGCCGCCGGAACTGTAGTCAACTCCTACAACGCTGTAATAGCTCTTGCCAACACGAACGGACTTGCCACATGGGTCGCCCCCCTCAGGGAAAAGGTCCTTGTAAACATGCTTGCCTATCACGCACACTTTGCGACGTTGGCTGATGTCCATGTCGTTGATGTAACGACCATAACGCAGCTGTGGGGATTCCACTTTGGCATAGTTGGGCATCAGACCTTTTGTAGTGCATGAGAACTTCTTGTCACCATGTACGGCAATATCTCCCCATCTCGACACCATGGGGGTGACGACATCGATTTCGGGCACCTGCTGCCGGAGACGTTCCACGTCTTGATACGACATGCACCAGTAGCGTCCTTTTCTAAAACCCTCGTATGGCTTGGTTGTAGGCTGCGCCCAGATTAGTGCTGAATTTGTGGCAAATCCCTCGAAGTTGTTGCCGAGCAGCTCTTTCAAGCCCTGTCCGCCGCCTATCAACGCCACAAGCATGAAGACACCCCAAAACACGCCGAAACCTGTCAAGAACGTGCGGCTCTTGTTCCTTGACAAGGTGTCGATAATCTCGCGGTAGCTGTCTAAGTCTATTCTCATGGCTCTCGTTTATTATAGCTATTCAGCCCTCAAAGCCTCTATCGGACGGGTGTTGGCTGCCTTGCGCGCAGGAACCAGTCCTGCCAAGGTGCCTGCTATTATCATCACCAACGTGGCTTCCACGCATACATCAAAACCTACGGTTGGATCAACAAACATAGTGGCTTCAAAGAGTCCGGAGTTTACTTTCTGATGTCCTATGGTGGCATCCATGTATAGATTGGCTCCCATGCCAAGTATCATGCCAATATATCCGAAAAAGGTGGTGATGAGAACACTTTCTACGATGATAAGCCGGAGGATGGAGGCAGGACTTGCGCCTATTGCCTTTCTGATACCAAACTCTCGTGTTCGTTCTTTCACTGTTATGAGCATGATGTTGCTAACGCCTACTATGCCACTCAACAATGTGAAAATGCCTATCACCCATAGCGCGATGCGGATGAACGACACACCTTTGTTCATCTGCATGTTTTGGGTGAAGCGGTTCCATATCCATATTGCACTCTCATCGGTGGGTGCGGCATTATGGTTCCCATTGACGCGCTGGCGGTATGTGGTTTCAAATTCTTCGTTTGCTGGTTCTGTTTCCAAGCCGTGGAATGTGAACACTATGTTCTCGGCTTGGTCTCCCAAATTGTACATCGTACGCAGAGTGGTGAAAGGAACGTAAACAGAACTATTGAACCTGCTCTTGTCACTTTGGGTGATGCCGACAACACGGAACATCAGGTCGCCTACTTTCACGTATTTTCCTACCAGGTCCATAGGAGAGCGTGGACTTAATTCTCGTGCCTGACTGTCATCGAGCACAAGGCTTTTGCGCTGCAAGTCAAGATCCGTTTGGTTGATGAACCTGCCTTTCAGAATCTTCAACTTGTTTATTTGCATTTCGTTGGGATATACGCCTTCCAGTCCGCCACTAAAATAGTTCTCACCATTGCTTATGGAAATGCCTTGTTTTTCCACCACGGCACCCACATCGTCTATGTTGTTTTGGAAATTCTTGCTTGTCGCATGAATGTCCTTGTCGTTTAGTGTTATTCGACGTCCCTCAGCCAATCCCTTGTATGCTTCTGATGTCGCGCCACCACCCACCATCATGGAGTTGTCGAGAAAGCGGTTCATGTTCACCATCTGGGCGTTGATGAGTCCGTTGCCACACCCCAAAAGGAATATGAGCATGAAGATGCCCCATGCCACAGCAAAGCCTGTGAGTGCAGTGCGCAACTTGTTGCGCCTTGCCGTACTCCATATTTCATTTATGATATCGCGCATGGATGTGGTTGTTATTTCATCATTCCTCCCATTCCAAATGGAGAGGAGTTATGCTCTTTGTTATCCTCAATATTACCTATCAGACCGTCTTTTATGTGTATTATCTTGTTGGTTTCATTTGCCACTCCACTTTCGTGCGTGACAACCACTATTGTTATTTTTTCATCCTTGTTCAGTGTCTTGAGAAGATGCATCACTTCCACACTTGTCTTTGAGTCGAGCGCTCCTGTTGGCTCGTCTGCCAAAATGATGGCGGGGTGGGTGATGAGGGCACGGGCGATGGCTACACGTTGTTTTTGTCCACCCGACAATTCATTTGGATAATGTCCCGCCCATTGTGCCAACCCCAATCGGTCAAGGTATTCCATCGCCTGGTTGTGGCGTTTGCGCCTGCCCACTCCTTGATAGAACAGTGGTAGTTCCACATTCTCCACGGCTGTCTTGAAGTTTATGAGGTTGAACGACTGAAAGACAAAGCCTATCAGGTGATTCCGATAATATGCTGCACGTTTCTCCGTTAGGTTCTTTATAAGTGTTCCATTGAGCACGTATTCGCCACTATCGTAATTGTCAAGGATGCCAAGGATATTTAGGAGTGTGGATTTCCCTGAGCCGGATGCGCCCATTATCGACACAAACTCTCCACTTCCTATGTCAAGGTTTATGCCTTTCAGCACATGCAGCGGCTGTGCTCCCTGGTATGTCTTGTTGACATCTTGAAGATGTATCATTGTTGTTTCTACTTTATGAATCCTTGATGTTTGAGGGCTTTCAGAAGACCGTCCGACATTGCCTCGTTGTCTTTGCGGGTATAACGGCAGTCGGTGAACACTTGTGCCAACGTCTCTTTTCCATTGACGCGCACAAATTCTTGATTTTCATTAAGGGATTCTTTGTTTGCGTAATATTTGTCTATCCTCTGCGGGGTATAGTCTTGATAGCTCTCATTATGAACGAAGGCTTCAACGCCAAGCCTGTCGGTGAGCGGAGGTTCTTCTGCGGGCCACCCTAAACAGATGGTTGCTACAGGCATTACCAATTGCGGCAACTGCAAGATGTCGATGATGCTTTGGGGCATGTATAGAGTGGTGCCAAGATAGCAGCATCCAAGTCCTTCTTCTTCAGCGAGATTGCAAAAGGTCTGGGTGAAAAGGAGCGCGTCTGATGCCGCGTTCATGAACGACAGGAAATTATCATACCCAGGGTCTGCCTTGCGTGCGAGACACCAGTCTGTTGTCCTGCGGAAGTCGGCACAGATGGTAAGCACCACAGGGGCGGCAGTCACCATCGGCTGGTTGAAATGTGAAGGTGACAACTGTGCTTTCTTTTCTGCATCGCGGGTGACTATCACGCTATACAGTTGCAGGTTGCCCATGGTCTGTGTGCGTGATGCTTCAGACAACAGTCTGTTTAGCAGTTCCTCGCTTACATCTTCATCCGTATATTTTCTTATCGTGCGGCGTGTCTTTATATTCTTCATTATGATTTGCTCTTGTTATGATGAAATAAGTTAGGAAACCAAACTTGGCTTTATTCAAACACGAAGTCTTGCAGTTTGCACATTGATTTTTCCTTCGTTGGGGAAGTGAAAACAAAGAACAGCGCATGTTTGCCCGACAACTCGGAAATGCCTGGCAGCTCCACCGTCATTTCAGTTGATGTCTGTGGCATGTCGGCTTTAAGTTCGATTTTTCCCAATTCCACGCCTCCTTTTGAAACCCACGGACGGTCTGCCAATATGGTTATCGTGCCATCGATACCTTCTGGTATCAGTTTCAAGGACAGTTTCACATCTTTGCGACCTTTTGTTTGTGAGAAATTGAAATACTTGTATCCCACAATGGAGCCGTCAGTGTTGTTGATCACCAAATTAGTGTTGTTGTTGAGGCTGTATGGCTCTTTCATCTTGTCGTCTGTCCCATATCCTGCTTCGATGTACGAGCCATAGAACTTATTGTCTGGCCAAACGTGCTCGGCAACTTTCGGACCAGTGTACCAGCAAGCTATGCCAGCGGAATGGCGTTCCAATGGGTTCAGACCTTCAAGAGAGAAACCCTCGGAGTTGTATTCTCCTTCTGAAATCTCAACCTTTCCTCCAGGTCCTTCCTCCACTTTCACATCGATGGGTGCCACCATTGCCTGACGTGCGAACTCGTTTGTTCCTGTCTGGCGATGATAGAAGACATACCATTGACCATTGATTTCGCAGATGCTTCCATGTGTGTTGCCCGACACCGTGCCTGATGCGATGACATTGCCTTGTTCGTCGGTCTCGCGTCCTCTGCCGTCGATGATGGTGCCTCCATAGGTATATGGGCCTAAAGGATTGTCGCTATATGCGTATGCCAACGTGTAATTGGTGTCTGGCAGACCAAACTCTCCGTCTTTTGTCCAACGGCTGTAAATAAACACATACTTGTCCTTTATCTTGCGGATGGACGATGCCTCGAAGAAGCGGAAGTCGCCTGGAGCGTTCTTCGAGGACACAAGGTCTTCTTTTACAGCTGTTCCAGGTTTCACCGTTGCCATCGTAGCAGGGTCAAGTTCTGCGGCATACGACTTTTCAAAGCCCCAATAACCATAAACCCGCCCGTCATCATCAACGAATACAGCAGGGTCGAATTGCAACACCCCATCTGTCAAGTTGGGGGATTCGCTATTCCAATTGCATACCTCGAAAGGTCCGTCAGGCCGATTCGACTTTGCCACAAGTCCATTGCGTCCACCTTCCTGGTCGTTGGGATACAGGTAGTAGGTCTTTGTGCCATCTTCTGCTACCGACAAGGCGACATCTGGGGCAAAGAGCACATCGCCAAGACCGTCTTCATGGAGGGGCTTGCCATTGGCGTCTTTGTCAACAACAAGAATCACGCCATCATAACGCCAATTGGAGAGACTGTCGGTAGATGCTGACCATACAACCAATTCTCTACCACAATAGTCTGTTATCCTGCTGTCGTGCGAGCCATAGATATACACACGCTGCTTGCCAGGATTGTCCGGGTCTTCAAATACGTATGGCTCACCATCGGGTATGTGTTCCCACATTGGCAGATATGGGTTGCCTATTGTTTGTATTGAAGTGGAAGCAGATTCTTCTTGTTTTGTGCACGATGTTGTGGTGCTGATAATAGCCATTGCCATGACGCATGAAAGAATTAGGTTGGTGTTTTTGAAGATCATGATGATTATTTTTTAATGGTTTTTGTTCTCAAGTTTACAACACTCCTTTAGTCGAAGGCAATTCGAAATGGTAAATGTCACGTTTTACTGCCATCTTTAGCGAGCGTGCCAAAGCCTTGAAAATTCCTTCTATCTTGTGATGTTCATTTGTTCCCTCTGCCTTGATGTTGAGGTTCATCAGTGCCGCGTCGCTAAGGCTCTTGAAGAAATGGAAGAACATTTCGGTGGGCATGTCGCCTATGTATTCGCGATGGAATTCCACATCCCATACCAGCCAGGGACGGCCGCCGAAGTCGAGTGCCACACTTGCCAGGCAGTCGTCCATGGGAAGGCAATAGCCATAGCGCTCTATGCCTCGTTTGTCGCCAAGTGCCTTGCGGATGCATTCGCCAAGTGCTATGGCGGTGTCTTCGATTGTATGATGCTCGTCAACATTGAGGTCTCCTTTTACGTCGATGTTCAAGTCTATCATGCCATGCTTGCCTATTTGTTCGAGCATGTGGTCGAAAAAGCCAATGCCTGTATGTATGTCGCACTTGCCATTCCCGTCAAGCAGCAATTCTATGCTGATGTCGGTTTCCTTTGTCTTCCTTTTTACACTTGCCCTGCGTTCGCCCGCAAACAACTGTTCGGCGATGGTGTCCCAAGTCACTTCCTCCTCATCCAAGATGAATGCCTTGCAGCCTAAGTTCTCTGCCAATTTGCGGTCTGTCTCACGGTCGCCTATGACGTAACTGTTTTCCAAGTCGTAGAGGGGATTGTCGATATATTCCTTCAGCATCCCGATACCTGGCTTGCGGTCGGGGTGGTTGTCTTCTGGAAAGTGCCGGTCTATGTGTATTGCATCAAATGTGATTCCCTCGCTGGCAAGTGTTTGTAAAATAAAATTATGCACTGGCCAGAAAGTGTCTTCTGGAAAAGATGCCGTACCTAATCCATCTTGATTGCTGACCATGACTAATTTGAAGTCCAAGTGCTGCTTGATGAAAGCAAGATTGCGGATTACTCCCTTGGTGAAGCACAACTTTTCGAAAGAGTCGATTTGTTCGTCGGCTGGCTCTTTGATGAGTGTTCCATCACGGTCAATGAATAGAATTCGATATTTCATGATTTTTTGTTTTTGAAGCATGTGTAGAGGTGAACTGTCGCATTACACCAATTGGGTATCAGGCAGGTTTATGGAATCTATTGCTGTCGTGTTCTTGTTCCGTTCTTCTTCTTGCTTTTCAATGGAGCCATACATGAAAAAATAAGCTATCCATGGGAACATTTGGATATATGAAGCAATGAACGTCACAATAAAAGTGGTGATGCCTACCATGAAGATGAAATATTTGGGTAGTGTGACAGGGTCGCCAGACAATTCTCCCAACAGGGATGCTGTATTGGCTGCTTGCAATATGAACAAGGGCATGCCTATTATCAGAATCAGAATGCCGGTTATTATGGATAAAAGCAAGGTGATGAGGAAAATGAACCCCATATGGCGCACCCCAATCATGTAAGTTTTAGGAAAATCTATCCAGAAACGGGCATTTTCATTGCATAGATACCTGACCGAGATGTAATAGAGCGGGAGGACTGCCAATATAATGACAATAAACATTCCAAGGACGGCAAGCCAGTTGTCGGTGAAAAACACAAGCCAATCTCCTCCTGTATGCCGATGTGCCATCCAAATGGCAAGGAAGAAGATGGCATACAACACGATGCAGACAACAATAGTGTTGATTATCAGCAACAAGATGCGCTGCAAATTCCATTTGCGTGGCTGCTCATTGAGCATGCTCACCAAGCGAACTGACACCCAAATGCTGCATGCCAACATGCCCAACATCGATACTGCGAATATGGACAGGAAGGTCGTTTGGTGTTCCATTCCAAGTGTGAACATTTCCGGGGACGGCATGTTGATGGTGACAAACAGTCCACTCATGATGGATAATATCAATACAGGAAGCCAAGTGCTTCTGAATATTCTACCGAAATTGTCGCTCATCAAACGATAAGATGCTTGTATGCACGATGAAAAGCTTCTACTCTTATATAACAATTCTTTTTCCATGTATATTGGCTTTTGATTGTATTTTCTTGACTTTGGGTGTGTTGCTTATGGGCAATGATTGATATTCTTTCTGGACTATGTTTCATTTACATCGTCGTCGGAATTCCGCACAACAGATGGCGGTTGCCATTCCTACATTCAGGCTGTCAGCCTTTTTGTTGCCAGGAGGGTAGGGGGGGATTAACAGCTTGTGGGTTAGACGTTTGGCTACCGAACTACTGATGCCGTTGCCCTCATTGCCCATCACGAGAAGTCCGATGGACGTGATTGGAGTGGAATACAGGTCGTCGCCGTCAAGCATTGTTCCATATATCGGGATGTTTGCCGGTGTTTTGTCAATCAATTGGCATAAGTCTGTGTATATTATACGCACACGGGAGATGCTTCCCATGGTGGCTTGCACCACTTTCGGGCTGAAAGCATCGGCAGTGTCATTGCTGCAATATATGGTGTTGATGCCAAACCAGTCTGCTATGCGGATTATTGTTCCAAGATTGCCGGGGTCTTGAATGCCGTCAAGAGCCAGACAGATATCTTTTTCAAAAGGCATGGATGTCACTTCTTCTTCAGCTTGACTTGGCAATGGGAATGTGGCAAACACTTGTTGGGGATGTTGCAAAAAACTCAATTTGTCAAGTTCTTCTGGAGTCAGTTCGAAACGCTCCCGTGAGTGTGCGTCAGGATGGCACTTCCACCATTCTAATGTGGCAGCAATGGTGTCCGCCGTGAATGTGTCTAAAAGGTCACCCACAACCTTGGGACCTTCAGCCACAAAGAGACCTTTCTCGCGGCGATGTTTTTTGCTGTCCAACTGGCGCAATTCCTTCAGCTTGTTTTTGCTTATCATCCGAGTGAGTTATGAATTACTTTTGACAGATATCGATTAGGGGGGCTCGTCCTTGAGTATTGCATCATTTCAAAAAATCGAGAGCCGCCTTTTCTATACCCTCAGCATCCATGCCGTAATGATGGAATATCTCGGCATTTGTGCCATGCACCACATTCTCGTCAGGAATGCCAATGATGCGTACTGGAACGGGGTTCTCGCTCAACACCTCGCAAACCATGGCGCCCAAGCCTCCATATTGGCTGTGTTCTTCCACTGTTATGATGCGACCTGTTTCTTTGGCTGCCTTTTGGATGGCTTCCGCGTCGAATGGCTTCAACCATGAGCAGTCAAGCACTCTTGCCTTGATGCCTTTTTCCTTAAGCTTCAATGCTGCCTGCCATGCGTGATAAACCGTCTCTCCTGTTGCCACAATTGTTAGGTCTGTGCCGTCGCACACTTGTATTGCCTTTCCCAATTCGAATACGAATTCGTCATCTGGATAGACATCGGGAACAGCGGCTCGCCCTACGCGGACATAACAGGGCTGGTTGAAGTTGACGAGATATTTTGTCAATTTCCTTGTCACCCGCCAGTCGCTTGGCAAACAGATGGTCATGCCGGGAAATGTTCTAAGCACAGCTATGTCGTGCAGGGAATGATGTGTGGCTCCAAGGGCTCCATAAGCCACTCCGCCGGAAACACCAAGTATCGTCACTGGATTCTCGCTATATGCCAAATCTACCTTCACTTGCTCCAAACTTCGAGCCACATAGAAACAAGCTGGGCCACAACAGAAAACTTTCTTTCCTGAATGAGCCAAACCTGCGGAAATGCCTACTGCGTCTTGCTCTGCTATTCCACACTCTACGAATTGCTCTGGCAAAGCTGAAGCGTAGTCTCCCAAAGTGACTGAGCCCCTGGCGTCTGTGGTTACTGCGATAATGTCCCTGTCTTGTCTTGCCAGTTCCAAAAGTGTTTCGGTAAACTGTTTCCTACATGCTTTCATCTTGCTTCCTGATATTACTTTTGTTCCTTCAATGTCTTGATTCTGTTCTCTATTTCCTCTACTGCTTGTTTGCATTGGTCTGCGTCAAGCACGCCATGGTGCCATTTTGCAATGCCTTCCATGAAAGACACGCCAAACCCCTTTGTCGTGTTGGAGACAAGCAAGTGGGGCTTGCCATTGTTGTAGTCTATTTCGTCGAATGTCTTTACAATGTCCTCCATCGAGTTGCCGTCCATTGACGTTACATCCCAGCCAAAAGCTGTCCAGCGTTCTTTGATGGAATCGATAGGCATCACGTCCTCTGTGTCGCCAGAAATCTGCAAGTGGTTACGGTCTATTATTGCCACCAGGTTGTCAGTGTGGTATCGGTTGGCTGCCATTGCTGCCTCGTAGATGCTGCCCTCGCCTTGTTCGCCATCTCCCATCAAGACGAATGTTCGATATTGCTTCTTGTCCATCTTGGCTGCCAATGCCATGCCAACACCTATCGACAGGCCATGTCCCAAGGCTCCGCTGTTGACTTCTATCCCAGGGACTTCTATAGTGGGGTGGCCTGAAAGGATGGAGCCATATTGTCCTAATGTGTCAAGGATTTCCGGTTTCAGAAAGCCTTTGGCTTCGAGTGTCACATATAGTGCTTCCACACAGTGGCCTTTAGACAGGACAAAGCGGTCTCTCTCAGGTGCTTTTGGCATGTTGGGGTCCAATCCCTTCATAACATGAAAATACAGTGCTGTCATCACGTTGAGGCACGACAAATCTCCACCGATATGACCTGCCTTGGCACGGAAGACCACCTCCACGAGGCGCCTGCGGTTTTCCTCTGCCAATATTTGCAACTCTTTTATTGTCATGATAATTTGTTGTTCTTTCTATTGTTTGTTGTATAATCTGCTTGTTTTCTAATTTTTACATTTTTTTGCATGCTTGGCATGAGATGCGCTGCAAATTTACAAAAAAAGAGGCAATGTAGAAACAATACCCCTAAAAAGAATTGGAAACGACACATATTTGTTTGCTATTTCCATTTTTATTGGTCTTTCACTTCTCCTTTGCAATGCAGGCGGTATTTGCCAAACAGCGGAACTTGAATCACTTATTTGAAAAAAGAGATGCAAATATTGTGTGTTTGGGAAAATATGGTTACTTTTGCTGACGTAATGTGCAGTGATTATACCTCATGCCATTGTGAAACTTCAATAATATTCATGTGAAACGACTTGCGCTTTTCTTTACAATGTTTTCCTTTTGCCTCTTTGCCATGGCGGATGGGGGTGTTGTTGGAGTGTTGAAAAAAATAGGAGGATACATAGACCGCTCTGCCAAGAGTGGCATTGACTCAACGTATATAATTGTACCGAAAGAACCTTGGCAGGTCATGCTGAAAACCAATGTCAACCAGACGACCTACTATTTGAACAGCCACATGACCAATGAGCCAGGAGAAGAGGAATATGACATGAATTGGAAACCCCAGTTGACAACGGGGGTACGTGTCTCGTCTGGCTTCTGGGTGGGGTATCGAGGATATGGCTTGGGATACCAAAAATCCATTGGCAAGCATGATGACATCAATTTCATGTTTAGCACATGCGGCAGCAAATATGGGTTTAGGGTTCATCTGAGACATTATGACACTTCAAAAATCTTGATGGATTTGTCTGCAAACTTCCCCAATGTGGAAGACCCCAAATATCGTCATATAGAGGAAGAAATGGATTGGGAGTTGGAATCACCTATAACAGTAAGGACGTTTTTTTTTGAAGGGTATTATCTTTTCAATGGCAAGCACTATTCCAATACCGCTGTCTTTGACCAAAGCACTCAACAAATCAAGTCGGCTGGCTCTGTAATGTTGGGCTTCACATGGTTCAGGTCGGCACTTGAATATGCCAACAACAAGAGTTTCGACTTCATCAATTTCATGAACAATGTAGGGCGTTCCAAGCAATGGCAATACTCCATGGGCGTGGGATATGCCTACAATTGGGTGCCTCAGAGAAATTGGCTGTTGAGCATCCAAGCCATGCCCATGCTGGCGCTTATCAACGGCATCAGGTCTTGGACATACAAAATGGAATTTCCAGATATAGAGACATTGGATGAAAACGATGATTACTACCCAACTCTCATACCCGACAAAAAGGAAACAAGAAGAAGCAAGTTGATGCCCAGTGGCATGGCAAGGGTAGGAGTGGTGTATAACAACAAGCGTATTTTTGTCAACGTAATGGGACAGTTTAACACTTACGGATATAAGAATGGAGAGAATAGCGTAAGATTGGTGGATTGGTTTGTCAACACGTCTTTAGGCTACAGGTTCTGACATGAATACAATTGAAAATCCCTGCCAATGCTTGCGGTATTGGCAGGGATTTTTATGATGTTTTTCTTTCAGAACTCCAACCACAACATCATTGTCCTTCTTGTCCGATGTTGTTGATGATTTCCCCTTGCGACTTTTGCTCTATGTAGTCGTTCTGCACGCGGCTTGTATGGGTAGCTGCACGTCGTTTTGTGTTGCCGATGTTGAATGTCACATTCAGTGCCACCATGCTGATAGGCACCTTTATGTTGGTGTGGTTGCTGAAGTTTTCCCCCTTGCTGTAGGTTTCCATGACAAGGTTTCCACCTTTTGACAGGCCTGTCAATGCTTGCACACCGATGGTGAGCTTGTCGTTCAACAGTGATTTTGAGATGCTTCCAGTCAACAGGTTGAAGCCGCTGCTCCATCCTTGTAGTGTATAGGTCTTGGTGGATGTTATCAGGTATGCTCCCAATTTGAGGTCCCAGGGCAGTGTCTGCTGCAAACCAACCATTGCATTTGCTTGCCATCCGCTGTTCTTTAGGTTGAGGGCGTCGCTGCGCATGTCATTGTAAGTGACGCCACCATTGATGAAGATACGAGTATCTTTTAATGCCAACCAACTGGCATAAGCGGAAAGACCTGTCTGGTTGGTTTTTACGATGTTGCCGTAGGTCGTTACGAGAAGGTCTTTCTCATCCGTGCTTGTGCCCAAATATGAGTATTGTTGTATGGCATTGCCAGTGTAACTGTGTTTCAGCGACACATTCATCATCAGTTTGGGAGAGAATGAATTATATACCAAGGCGAAATTGTTTGCCTTTTCCACTTCAAGGTCCGTGTTGCCTTTTGTAAGGGCAGTAGGATTGGAACGGTCAACATACGGGTTGAGGTATGTTATGCCAGGACGAGAGATGCGCAAGTTGTAGGTCAGTCCGATGTTCTGTGTTGGGGCGATGGAGTAGGAGAGACTTGCACTGGGCACCAGGTTTCCGTAGTTCTTGCTGAAGTCCACGCCATTGCCAAGGTGGTATTCCACGTCTTGCCATGTTTGTTCATAGCGAAGTCCGGCTTTCGCGCCAACATTATTCCATTTTGCTTCATATTCAGCATAGCCGGCAAGGATGGTGTTGCGGTATTCATAGTCCATGCTCATGGATGCGTTATACACATCGTCAAGGTAATACTTGGCGTCAGAAGTCGCCTTTCTTGTCATGCCCTTTGCTCCCAAGTTGAGTGTATGGCCGGAAAGGAGTGGGGTGGTGTAGTCCACTTGGAATGTGTGGTCTGTGGTTTTTTCCTTGTTCTCAGAGTATCTGTCGGTTAGATTGATGAAATCCGTGGAGCCTACATTGAAGTCATTGCGCTGCTTGTTGGTGGAGGGGCTGTAGTCTAATTGGTATGTCAAGACCACAGACTTTGTCCGCTCGCGATTGAAGAAACGCTGGTAGTCAAGACTGCCGCTGAATGATGTGCGTGAGTTCTTCATGTTGGTGTTGGAGACATAGTCGAAACCGCTGCCTGCCTTCTTACCAGACATTGTAGTGGTATAGGAACCGTCGTTTTTCATGTTTAATGCAGTGACGGAGGCAGTGGCGTTGATGGAACTCATGGAGTCAAGTTCATACCCTATTGAGACATTGCCCATGGTGAATGGCACTTTTGTCTTGGTTTTGGATAGGGTGGTGGTGATGTCGTCGCCATTCTGTTGTTCTATCTCAGTCTCAGTGGTGCCTGGCTGGTTGTAGTTCTCCATCACATTGGCGCTGTAACTCAACTTTCCTTTTTGTCCGCTAAGGAACACGCCGCCACCGACAGCTTTGTTGCTTGCTGCCGCCCTGATGGTGCCAGTATATCCGTCCATGCTCTGCATTGCTTGCGGATTCTGCTTGTTCATGATAATGTTGAGCACACCTGATGCTCCTTCTGCATCGTATTTCGCTCCTGGGTTGGTTATCACTTCTATGCTTTTCACTGCTGCCGCAGGCATGCTCTTGAATATCATGGATGGGTTGCTTGAGAACATCACGTTGGGCTTGCCGTCAACATATACTTTGAATGATGATGAGCCATTCACCGAAATGTTGTCTTGGCCATCTACTGTTACCATGGGAACCTTGCGCAGCATGTCGAGCACGGTGCTCGTCTTGGAATCTGCATCATCTTCCACCTTGTAACTCATCTTGTCCACTTCCATCTTGACCAG
>ONAG01000104.1 GCA_900315745.1 uncultured Prevotellaceae bacterium | reverse complement strand
GCCTGTGCGGCGGCCAATCTTGCGATAGGCACACGGAATGGAGAGCAGCTTGCATAGTTGAGGCCAATCTTGGCACAGAACTTCACAGAGCTTGGTTCTCCACCATGCTCACCACAGATACCGGTACGCAGTTCTGGACGAACCTTGCGGCCCTTCTCCACAGCCATCTTCACCAATTGTCCCACACCGTTCTGGTCGAGCACCTGGAATGGGTCAACCTTCAGGATCTTCTTGTCGAGATATGCGGGCAGGAAGCTGGCGATGTCGTCGCGGCTGTAACCGAATGTCATCTGTGTGAGGTCATTGGTACCGAATGAGAAGT
Source organism: uncultured Prevotellaceae bacterium (assembly GCA_900315745.1). GTDB lineage: Bacteria > Bacteroidota > Bacteroidia > Bacteroidales > Bacteroidaceae > Prevotella. The sequence continues at coordinate 11,092 of ONAG01000104.1, read as the reverse complement.
ACTCAGCCTCTGTAGCGATGCGGTCAGCGGTGAGAGCAGCACGTGGGATCTCAATCATTGTACCGATTTCGAATTCCACTTCGATGCCATACTCTGCGAACACCTCTTTGGCTGTCTTCTGGATGATTTCCTTCTGCTGCTTCAGCTCGTAGAGGATACCGATGAGTGGAACCATGATCTCGGGTTTCGGGTCTTTGCCTTCCTTCTTGAGCTCGCAAGCTGCCGAGAGGATGGCACGTGTCTGCATGGCAGTGATTTCGGGGAATGTGATGCCAAGGCGGCAGCCACGGTGTCCGAGCATTGGGTTGTTCTCAGCCAAGCTTGCCACACGGCGCTGGATAGTGTCGAGGCTGACACCCATCTCGTCTGCCATTGTCTGCTGTCCTGGGAGATCGTGTGGTACGAACTCGTGGAGTGGCGGGTCGAGCAAGCGGATGTTGACTGGGCAGCCATCCATAGCCTCAAGGATACCCTTGAAGTCTGCCTTCTGATAAGGCAGCAGTTTTGCCAAAGCCTTCTCACGTCCCTTTGCGTCAACAGCGAGAATCATTTCACGCATTGCCACAATCTTTTTGTCGTCGAAGAACATATGCTCTGTACGAGTCAAGCCGATACCCTTGGCACCAAATGCGCGAGCCACCTGTGCATCATGTGGGGTGTCAGCATTTGTGCGCACCTGCAGTTTGGTGTATTTGTCGCAAAGGTCCATGAGCTCTTTGAAGTCACCACTGAGTTCAGCTGCCTTAGTAGGCACTTCACCAGCATAAACTTGACCTGTAGTACCGTTGATGGAGATATAGTCACCTTCCTTGTAAACCACGCCGTCGATTTCAACAGTCTTGGCATGATAGTTCACGTTGAGTGCGCCTACGCCACTGACACAGCACTTGCCCATACCACGAGCAACCACAGCAGCGTGAGAAGTCATGCCACCACGTGCGGTCAGGATGCCTTCAGCAGCTGCCATACCGGCGAGGTCTTCGGGAGAAGTCTCGATACGAACGAGCACCACCTTGTGACCATCCTCATGCCATACCTTTGCATCGTCGGCATGGAACACTATTTGTCCACATCCAGCGCCAGGGCTTGCTGGCAGACCTTGTGCGATGACTTTTGCGTTGGAGAGAGCCACCTTGTCGAATACAGGGTGAAGCAGCTCGTCGAGTTTCTGAGGCTCGCAGCGCATGATGGCGGTCTTCTCGTCGATCATGCCCTCGTGGAGCAGGTCGATGGCGATTTTCACCATGGCGGCACCTGTGCGCTTGCCATTACGTGTCTGGAGGAACCACAACTTGCCCTCCTGAACGGTGAACTCCATATCCTGCATGTCGCGATAGTGCTTCTCAAGACGCTCCTGGATGCCGTTAAGCTCGGCATAAATCTCAGGCATTGCTTCTTCCATTGAAGGATATTTTGCAGCACGCTCTTCCTCGCTGATGCCAGCACGCTCAGCCCATCTCTGCGAACCAAGCTTTGTGATTTGTTGTGGTGTACGGATACCTGCCACCACGTCCTCACCTTGTGCATTGACAAGATACTCACCATTGAACACATTCTCGCCATTGGCGGCATCACGGCTGAAGCATACGCCTGTAGCGGATGTGTCGCCCATGTTGCCAAACACCATTGCCATCACAGACACGGCTGTACCCCATTCGTCGGGAATACCTTCCATCTTGCGATAGAGGATGGCGCGCTCGTTCATCCAGCTGCGGAACACAGCGCAGATGGCTCCCCAGAGCTGCTCGATTGGGTCGTTGGGGAAGTCCTTTCCCGTACGCTCCTTGATAGCTGTCTTGAAGAGAGCAACCAGTTTCTTGAGTTCTTCCACAGAGAGGTCTTTGTCGAGCTTCACGCCTCTTTCAGCCTTCACCTTCTCGATGATTTCCTCAAATGGGTCGATGTCTTCTTTGTTCACGGGCTTCATCTCGAGCACCACATCACCATACATCTGCACGAAGCGGCGATATGAGTCGTAAACGAAGTGTGGGTTATTTGTCTTGCGCACCATTCCCTCAGCCACCTCGTCGTTGAGGCCAAGGTTCAAGATGGTGTCCATCATGCCAGGCATGGAAGCGCGAGCACCCGAGCGCACACTTACCAGCAGTGGGTTCTCTGCATCGCCAAACTTGGAGTTCATAAGTGTCTCGATGTGCTTGACGGCAGCCGTCACGTCAGCATCAAGAAGTTCCTTGATTTTCTCTTGACCAACTTGGTAGTACTCATTGCAACAGTCTGTTGTGATAGTGAATCCTGGAGGCACTGGCACGCCAATCAGGTTCATCTCGGCGAGGTTTGCACCTTTTCCACCGAGCTCTTCACGCATTTTAGCATTACCCTCAGCTTTTCCATTGCCGAAGGTGTAAACTCTTTTCTGTTCGTTCATAATTGAATTGATGTTTTCCAATAAAAAATATCTTTGATGTGCAAATATAGTGCAAATTCATGTAACAGCAAAACTTTTGGAAAAAATTCTGCTAAAGATTTTTTTGCCAACCCATCAATCATATCGCTACAAAAGAAGCCAATACCGTGCTGATGGAGAAAAACGGCAATTCACAAACAATGACTGCACAAAAAAGCAATCCCCCTCCAGGCATTTTGGAAGGGGATTGATTTTTTAGAATACAGGATTATTCATGGACATAGATGTCCCATCCCAAATAGGTCTCAATCGCCTCATTGAGGATGTCCACCACATCGTTTCTGCACATTGCCACATGGTGTTCGAAACCATTCTTGCAAATGTATTTCATGAGTTTCTGCAAATTGTCCACCTTTGTCACGGCGATGCATCCATCCATGCCGTATGGTTCGTCTGTTATCTCTCCCTTTCCAAGATACGACTTTATGCATCCCTTCGGGTCGTCGGTGGATATGCGGAAGAAGGTGAAGTCGCCGGCGGTCACCTTGGCATATACAGCTCCGAAGGTGTTGATCTTGCCCAAAGTACGCCCCAGCACTCCAAGCGGTCCAAGTCTCAAGTTGTTTTGTACGAACGACTTGGGGAAGTTGCCACAGTGCGTGCATACACATTTGTTGCGGTCCTCTGCGAAGTTGTTGTTCCAGTCGAGCAATGCTGCGGCCTTGCCAGAGGCGAGTGTCAGTGCATACATGGACACGGCGCCGGCAATGTCTGTCTCGCAAGCAGCGGGAATCAACTTGTCGCCAAGCATCGACATGGTGACACATGCCGCACAACCATAATTCTGCTCTAAGGAGTCCCAACATTGTATTGCCACTGCCTGAACGTCATTTGCCTCAATCCAGTTCTCCACTGCCACACCGAACTTAGCCTGCAGCTTGAGTTTTTCGCGGTAGTTGTCGGGAACTTCTGCATATTTGTCCAATCTCTCGCACATCTGGATGAATTTCGGGTCATCATCACCGATTTTTTGTGCTGCGAACAATATTTCAGACAAGTCGGCAGGCACTACTGTGATACCGCTTCTCTGCAACAATTTCTCGCTTGCCCTGCAAGTGTTGAATCCCAATGGGCGGGTGCCGATTTGTCCGATTCGGCAATGCCTCAATCCGTTCACCACCCTGCAAATGGCAGCAAACTTGTTGATGTCCTGTGCCAGCAGCGGACTATAGATGGAATAAGTGTGCAAGGTGGTGTCGGTGAATGGTATGCCATACTGATAGAGATTGTTGCATACCGATATCTTGCCACAGAAGGCATCGCGTCTGCTGTCCAGGTCCACCTTGTCGTTTTCGTCATCACAAGCTTGCACGAGTACGGGCACATTCAAGTCGGCATCGCTGATGGCATTGATTATGCCTATTTCGAACCCGAAATTTGGCAACGACACGATGATGCCGTCTATCTCGTCGCGATGCTCTCTGAACTGTCGAGCCACCTTCAAGCCATCCTCCCTTGTCTCGATGCTGCTGCTCCCTGTTGGTGTGGCATCTTCAGGCAAGATGACATATTCATGACCCAAGTCTGTGATGGTTTTAAGTAGTTGTTTGCGCACGTCACGTGCCAGTTCTGAATTGAAGTAGGCACGTGTACCAATTATCACGCCAAAGACTGTCTTTCCGTTTCTCATTTGATGTAGTATTTGATTATGGTAGAAAATTATATTACTTACCTATGACTTGCACCACCGCATCTTTCCACTGCTTGTAACATTCGTCCATGTGCGAGGAGTGATGTGGTGCCACCACTTGCGTCACTTTCCTGAAGCCTGTCACCTCATCGAAGGAATGCCACAGATTTCGGGCAAAGCCATTCATTATCAACGCTCCGAAAGCGGAGGCATCGTCCACCTCGGTACACACCACGGGGGTATCGAGTTGGTCAGCCTGAAACTGCATCAGGAACTTGTTGTTGGTAGGTCCTCCATCGGCACATATCTCCTTCAACGAACCTCCTGTCGCCTTTGCCATCACTCCAATGAGGTCTCTCACCTGATAAGCAATAGACTCCAAGGCAGCCCTCAGCACATGCGCCCTGTTTGTTGCGAAAGTCATTCCTACAAGGGCTGCCTTGGCATTAGGTTGCCACCATGGCGCTCCCAGTCCAGCAAACGCTGGCACGAAGAACACGCCATCTGTGGAATCCACAGTGACAGCTTCCGCCTCCATCTCTCTCGGATGACCTACGAGTTTCAACTGGTCTGCCATCCATTTCAATGTTGCCCCAGTGCTGTATATGTTTCCCTCGTATCCATAGAAGTGCTTTCCCAAAGCAGAGAAGCCAACAGATGTCACCAGTCCGTCGGGAGCATCGAGTGGTTGCTCACCGATATTTACCATGACCGACGAGCCTGTACCATAAGTCACCTTTCCTTGCCCCTTGGCGAAGCACATCTGCCCCACCAACGCTCCATGAGAGTCGCCAAGAACGCCGGCGATAAGTATTGGCTTGGGGAACAGTCCCTCGACAGTGGTCTCTCCAAATACGGCATCGTTGGGCAACACCTCAGCCAACATCTGTCGTGGTATGTCGAACAGTTGCAGCAAGTCATCATCCCATTCCATGGTGTGTATGTTGAAGAGCATTGTGCGCGAGGCGTTTGTGGTATCGGTGCGGAAGCTCTCTCCCTTGGTGAGTTTCCATATCAGCCACGTCTCTATCGTTCCCATGAGCAAGGAACCATTCTCGGCTTTTCGTCTGGCACCAGGCACGTTGTCGAGTATCCATTTCACACCGGTAGCAGAGAAGTTGGGGTCTATGAGGAGACCACTCTTTTCCTGCACCATCTTGACCATTCCCTGTTTCCTCAATCTCATACACAATTCAGCACCCCTGTTGTCTTGCCATACGATGGCGTTATAGACAGGATGTCCGGTATCCTTGTCCCACACCACCACGGTTTCCCTCTGGTTGGTGATGGCGAGCGAACAATCATCGCCAGCCTTTGGCGCAAGTTGGCGGATGCACTCCACCATGTTTCGGTAGATTTCCTCAGGGTCGTGCTCCACCCATCCTGCTTGGGGGTAATACTGCTTATGGTCGGCATTGCACCTGTCAACAAGGCGGCACTGTTCGTCGAAGAGCATGGCTTTTGTTGACGATGTGCTTTGGTCTATTGCTATTATGGTTGACATATGGATTTGTGAGAATTGTGTGGAAAAACAAAATAAGATGCGACAATCATGGATTGGGTTGTTGGTCTTACATCAACCGTCCCTTTTCCGCCAAGGTGTCGTAGTTGTTGTTGAGATTTCTCCAGTCCACCTTGCCCTGTGTGGGTATGGCGTTGATGTATTTCTCTATATTGGTATATCCGTCACCGTTGCAATCCTTTGAGGCATCGCTTGGGTCGTTGGGGTTCAGTCCATTGGCTTTTTCCCATTCGTCTGGCATTCCGTCACCATCTCCATCCACCCATGGTGTCCAGTCCTTGTATGTCGGGTAGCCACCCATCTGTCTTGGATCGGTTATGATGCCTTGTTTGTAGGAATCGTTTGGCAATCTTCTATACTTGAAATACCCTTCCTCGTTTTGTGACTTCTTATGGAGTCCCCACATGTCGCCGTAAGGGTTGTCTTTCACCTTTTTCTCGTATTTGTCAACATAATATGCCACCCCTGTTCTCACTTCTTCCATGATGCGCTGGTCCACTATGTCCCGGCAAGGTACGGTGGCTCCCGCGTTGGCAAGCACCCATTCGAATGCCCTCTCGGCGCCCATGATTGAGAGGAATGGCATCTCAAACGGTTCGTTGGACCTCATGAGTGTCAGTTCAGTCTCGTCCATCTCGCCATCCTTGTCGGCTGTCTGAATGCCTCCATTCCAGTTGTCCTTTGTTATTTCAGGGAATCCTTCCATCACATTTCCAGTAGCATACACCCTGCCAAACTGCTTGAAGGGGAAGAGGTTGACACTTCTGCTCTCCGACTTCACTATGCGGTGCCCCACGGGACTGTCCTTCGGTGTGAGAGGCCCCGGTTTGTAATAGTTGTTGATGAAGTTGGACATTGTGGTATATTCACCACCATCAGCTGTGCGATGCACCCAGTTGTACACCACGTTGTTGATGAAGTTGAACACGCCTCCCCATCCTATAGAAGGATTTCGCCCAGTGTTGTCTGCCCACAAGTTGCGCATGAAAGTAGTGTTTTCTCCACCTATGGTAGAGCCGAAGGAGTGGTTCCATGTGTCAAGGGCTTTTGCCGAGATGGTGTTTTGTATTGTCACGTTCACGGTAGGCTCCTTTCTCTTGTCCTTCCCATCTTTCAGATCGAACATGTGTCTATAGAAGGAAATGTTCTCGTCAAGTCCCCATTCACACGAACAGTGGTCAATCATAATGTTGCCCACGGGGTTGCCTCCAAAGGAGTCCTCCCTATGCCACACCAAGGTCTCCCCTCTTCTGAATCTCATGTGCCTGACGATGACGTCGTGAGTATCCACTTGGAACGACTCTCCTGCGATTATCACTCCATCACCTGGTGCTGTCTGTCCGGCGATGGTGATGTATGGCGCCCTCACGTAGATAGGTGATTTCAGCTTGATAATGCCCGACACATTGAACACCACGATGCGTGCGCCTCCTTGTTCACAAGCCCAGCGGAAAGAGCCGGGACCGTCGTCGTTGAGATTGGTCACCGTGAGCACCTTGCCACCTCGTCCGCCGAAGGTGTACATGCCACCTCCTTCGGCACCTGGGAAAGCCGGGATTTTGGCTTGCCTGAGGTCGTATGGCCTTGAAGCCCATGGTACGAAAGGACGTCCTTCCTTCGCCTCTTTTACAACAATAGGGAACGCCGCCTCCCATGCCGAGTCGCTGTGTTCTTTCCATCTTATTTCCAATGAGTCGATGAGTTTCTTCGCCTCGTCGGTAAGTTGCGGATACTGCGCAAACAACGTAGATGCCGAAAAAAGCATCACGCAGACTAATAGAGTGATTCTCTTCATCATGATATGCTTGTTAGTTTTAGATATGACGCAAAAAGACTTGAAATGTAGTCAACGTCCTGCTCTGAAAATGACTGTCAGTCATTCATTCTGCATCCTTAAGGCTTTTAAGCGGCTGTTCTTCGAAATCCAACGCATTCTCGTTCACCTGCTTCATCACATCTGCCGTACGCACGGTGTTCTGCCTGCCGTCGATATCGAATGAGAGTGTGGCTCCGTCGTTGCGAACATCTATTGTCACAGGTGCGCCCATAACGAGAGGCAAGTTCACGGTGTCATGTCCTCCGGGGAATCCGCACAGCACAGGTATGTTGTATTCCTTGAAATATTGGCGATACAACTGTTCCACGCTTTCAAAATCAAGGTCTTGCTTGCAATCGGCAAATTCTCCAAGCACCACGCCACGGCAACGGTCGAGCACCCCATTGAGTTTCAATATGTTAAGTTGTCTGTCGAGGTTGTGCATCGATTCCCCCACCTCCTCGATGAAAAGAATAATATCCTTGTATGCAGTGGCATCAGCTTTTGTTCCGAGCAAAGGCACAAAGGTGCAAATGTTCCCTCCCACAAGCACCCCTTGTGCCTTTCCTATGATGTTCTGAGGGTGTGCCGCAACCTCATAGCGAGGCATTTGCCCCATCAGCATGTCGCGCATGAGCAAACTCGATGCATCTTGCCCTCCCTTTGCGAGGAAGGAACTCATCGTGCCATGTATGCTCATCACGCCGGCATTCTGCAACAGTCCGTGCAATGTGGTTATGTCGCTGAAACCCACAAGCCATTTGGGGTTGGCAGAAAAATCCTGCAATTTCATCTCATCCAAAAGGTGTATCGCACCATATCCACCACGATTGCATATGATGGCTTTGATTTCTGGATTGGCAAAAGCCCACCGCAGGTCACTGGCACGCTCCTTCTTGGTACCGGCATATTTGCCGGCATTCAACTTGCCCACATTCCCCCCGACGACGGGCACGAGTCCCCATCCTCTAAGCACTTCCGAGGTCTTTTCCACATTCTCCATTGGTGTGGAATAGGACGGGGAGATCAATGCCACCTTGTCGCCTGCCTTCAAGTAAGGTGGACGCTGGCAGTTCAGTTTCCGCATCTCAGGCTTGTTGTCTTTGGATATGTACGAATCCTTCGCACATGAAGCAAACAAGACGATTGCAGAGGCAATCATCAAACAGGCAGGAAATACCTTCATCATGATTTTTCTCATTTTAATGCAACTGTCTTACGGAGAACGTGAAATAGGTGTCGGGGAATGGTTCGTCCTTCAGTGTGAAATGCCACCATTCGCTGTCAAGGGGTTTGAAGCCATGCCGGAGCATTGCCTTTCGCAGAATCATCCTATGAGCAAATTGCTCTTCGGTGATGCTGCGTCCTGCAGGAGACTTGCCTCCGGTATATTCGCCCGTGTCGGGATTGCCGCAAAAATCGGGGTGACTCTCCACTCCGAACCAGTCGAATGTGCCTCCCATGTCGAGTTCCTTTTCCGTAGCCATGTCAAAGAGAGTCAAGTCAACAGTGGAGCCTCGCGTGTGTCCGCTCTTCTCCATGATATATTCTTGTTCGAAGAGCACGCTCTTGTCGAGGTCGGGATAAAAATAATCATTCATCATAGTGTCTGGTATGTCGGCAGCCCACCTAACGAAATGGTCCACTGCCTTTTGGGGACGGTAGGCATCGTAAATCTTGAGCCTATAACCCAAAGCCTTGACATCGTCACTCACAGCCTTCAAGCTGTCGGCAGCCTTCTTCGTCAGCAGGGCTGTTGGTTCCAAATACCCGTCAACTCTGTCTCCCACGAAATTGTATGTTCCGAAATACCTTATCTCCAAAATGGCATCGGGTACGGCATCGGTCAAATTAACAAACTGCCTTGTGTCCTCTGTGACTGGAAAAACAGAGTTGTACTCTTTCTTGCAAGAGACTACAGCCAGTGTGCCACAAACAAGCATCATGACTGCAAAATAACGAAACGTCTTCTTCATGATAATTTATTATAGTTATTTTGTGTTGCAAAAATAGCAATAAATTTACAAAGCGACATGAATAAGTAGTGAAAAAAGAAAAAGGGAAACGACATTTGCCATTTCCCTTTTTCTTTTTTAGTTTCAACGTATCAAGCAGGCATTCATACATGAACGCCACACTTGTCACATTACTTTATCACAACCTTCTTGCCATTGATGATATAGATGCCCTTTGATGGGTTGTTCACCTTCTGGCCATTGAGGTTATAGACAGTGCCGTCGTTCATGCCATTGATGCGAACCTGGTTGATGCCTTCGAGCATAGCCTTGGCTTCTGCCACGATGGAAGAGTTCTCACCCTCATAACCTATGTAGGAGATGACAGCTGGCACAGTGTCGTCAGCCAAGGTAAGTCCGAACGTGGTGTTCCATGTTGCATCGCCCACGAGATAAGTCTTTGGTGTTTCGAATGATGCACCCAAGCCAGACTCTGCAATGTTCCAAATAAAGTAAACGAGACCGTCAGCATTTTCCACTGCGTAAGTAGGAGGCACCTGCGTGCCGTTGTTGGTGTTGTTGAGCCACCAGAGATACGACTTGGTGTCTGTTGTGGAAAGGCCCTTGCCAAGAATTACGAAATACTTGGCATTGTTAACGTAAAGCACCTTGTCGGTCTTATAGACCAAAGCTACATTGTTGTCGCCTGTCTGGCTCACGGTGATGGTTTTGGCATCCACGTCTGCCACGACCTTGTCGGGTGAGATGCGGCCTGGGTCGCCAGCCACCCACAAGGTGGGATCCCATGCGTATTCAGCCTCATCCAATGGCTCTGCTATCTCGTCTGTGAAGCCGATGTATGAGATTACGGCTGGCACATTGGCATCGGCAAGTGTCATGCCGAAGGTTGTGCTCCATCCACCCTCATCCTTGAATTCGGCATCTTCTGTTCCAAGAAGTCCACCAATAGATATCACGTTTACATCCCATGCGAATACGGTCTGTCCGTCTTCCTCATATATCACGGTTGGCTTGTAGCTTCCACCATTGTTGGTGTTGTTGAGCCACCAGAGGTAGCTGTCTCCTTCGTTTACAGAAAGACCTGTAGCCTTGATGATGAAGTAATGGTCTGTGGCAGGTACTGTATATACATTGGATGAGCGGAATATCAAAGCCACATTGTTCTGACCTGTCTGGCTCACGGTGATGGTGTTGGCTGTCTCGTCCACTGTAACATTGTCGGGACTGATGCGGCCTGAGTCGCCTGCAGGCCATTCTGTGGCAACGAACTTGTAGAAATTAGTATCATTGAGCCATCTTGGGTCACCCACCTTGGCGGTGTTCTGCGGACAGTTGCCAAGGGTGAAGTCGCCTGTAGCATAGTCGCCGGCAAACACAACCACGCCTTCCACGTTGTCCTTCACTGGCTCGTCGTCGTCACCGGTCTCCTCGTTGGCTGAGATGTCAGTCATCACGCCCTCAACGATGCGCTGGAACGAGTTACCCTCGATGTCCCAAACTGGGTTCTTGCCACTCTGGCCGCCATTGAGGCCCTTGATGAACTGGCCGTCCTTGCCGCAATCAACCACGAGGCAGTTCTTAACCTCGTAGCCAAGCCACGTCTGGTTGCTCTGACGGTGTGAGTTCACGTTCTTGCCATAGGCGATGTTGTAGAACGTGGAGTTCTTAAGAGTGAACTTCTGCATGTCAAGGCCTGCCTCAGTAGCCTTCTGTCCGCTCTGCG
>ONAG01000019.1 GCA_900315745.1 uncultured Prevotellaceae bacterium | reverse complement strand
ATGCGGGAGAGTAGGTCGCCGCCCCCTTTTCGAGGGACTTTGGTTCCCTGTCATGAGCCCCGCGTGTCTGAGAGACGCGCGGGGCCTTTTTTTTGCCCCCGCGGCAGGTGGCTAATGGCGCAGGGGCAAATTAATCTTTTTACTATGAAAAATGAAGCTCTTTAATGCCAGAAAAGAATTGTGGTTAATTATTGTCTTTTCCGCTTTTCTCCTTCTTCAAAATGAATTCTTTTGGGATTTTCACATATTTCTTGTTTACTACTATCTTGAATGTGCTGCCCTTGGTATGTTTCATTGTGAGGGTGCCGTTTTCGTCTTCTGTCAATATGGCTTCGAAGTCTTCACTTCCATAGTCATTTATGACGCTTATCTTTACTTGATTGTCTTTTATGCGTGTGCTTTCTGTTATCAACCACAATCTCCCGTCTCTTTTGGAACCAAAATATCCAGGCAACTCACCATATATGTCTTGTCCAGGGACACTCACGTCTGAATCATCTGCACTAAGTTGAAGATATACTTGGTACTCTTCATTATAATAATAACCTTTCATGTTTTGTGCCCAACAGGCACAAGATATGCATGAAAATATGAATAATGTGAATATATACTTTCTCATTTTTTGTTTTTCTTACAAAGTTATTGATTTTGTGTTATTTGGGGAAATGCTATCCGAAAAATCTTATTCATAACTATAGATTTTTATTTTTTTTTAGTACCTTTGCACAAGTTTTATTAGTTTTTTTACAATGGGTAAAGATTTGTTGTTTCCTGACTATATCTTCGAATCAAGTTGGGAAGTGTGTAACAAGGTTGGGGGAATATATACAGTTTTATCTACAAGGGCTAAAACCCTTCAAGAAAGGTTGCATGACCACATCCTTTTCATAGGTCCTGATTGTTGGGGGGAAAAGCCTTGCCCATATTTTTCAGAAGATGATTCCCTCTTCTCAGATTGGAAAGCTGCTGTCAAGGATGAACTCAAAATGAAAATTGGACGATGGAATGTTCCTGGTAGTCCAATTGCTATTTTGGTGGATTTTCAGGATTTTTATCCTCATAAAGACGAAATCTACGGAAAGTTGTGGGAGCTATTCAAGGTTGACAGCCTGCATGCATACGGTGACTATGACGAAGCGTCAATGTTTTCTTATGCAGCCGGTCGTGTGGTTGAAAGTTTCTATACTTTTTATCTTGATAATGATACTAAGGTCGTCTATCATGCTAATGAGTGGATGACTGGTTTGGGATTGCTATACATTCGTCATAAAATTCCACAAATTGCAACAGTGTTCACTACTCATGCAACAAGTATTGGACGTAGCATCGCAGGAAACAACAAACCGCTTTACGACTATCTGTTTGCATATAATGGCGACCAAATGGCAGGTGAACTCAACATGCAGAGCAAGCATTCTATAGAGAAGCAGACTGCATGGAATGCTGATTGTTTCACTACTGTGAGCGACATCACTGCACGTGAGTGCCTGGAACTGCTCGACAAACCAGTGGACAAGGTTTTGCCAAATGGTTTTGAAAACAATTTCGTGCCACAAGGTGCTGAGTTTACAAAAAAACGTCGATTGGCACGAAAAAGGCTTATAGAAGTGGCTAACGCCTTGATTGGCACTGATTTGAAAGATGATGTGCTGATTATTTCCACAAGTGGAAGATACGAATTCCGAAACAAGGGGGTGGATGTCTATATTGAGGCAATGAACCGCTTGCAGAGAGACAGAAACTTGAAAAAGGATATCCTCGCTTTCATCGAAGTGCCTGGATGGGTGGGAGAGCCAAGAAAAGACCTTGTGGAACGGCTGCAAAGTGGTAAAAAATTTGACACTCCTCTTGAAGTGCCTCTTGTCACTCACTGGCTTCACAACATGAGCCACGATAATGTCTTGGGGATGTTGAAATTTCTTGATATGTGGAATAGAAAGGAAGATCATGTGAAGCTTATCTTCCTGCCATGCTATCTCACTGGTGATGATGGCGTCTTCAACATGACTTATTATGATTTGGTGTTGGGCAATGATTTGTGCATCTATCCTTCATATTATGAACCATGGGGCTACACACCTCTTGAGGCCGTGGCTTTCAAAGTGCCGTGCATCACAACCGATTTGGCTGGATTCGGACAATGGGCTAATAGTGTAAAGGGAGGGAATAGTGAAATCATTGACGGAGTGAAGGTGATACATCGTACCGACTATAATTATTCTGAGGTGGCGGATGCTATCAAGGATACTGTGTCTGAATTTTCCGCTTTCTCTAAGACACAGGTCAACAACGCACGAAGTCATGCGGATAGACTATCGAAAAAGGCTCTTTGGAGCAATTTTATAACCTTCTATTATGAAGCTTACGATGTGGCCCTTAGAAAGGCTGCTGACAGGACTAATGTATAAATGAACAATGTAACATAATATTTTGTTAATATGAAAATTAAGGCAGATTATGCAAATGTTCCCCAGTGGAAAGAGGTGTTGGTGAAGTCCCGTCTTCCCGAACAGCTCGAATGTCTGGACGAACTGGCTCACAACATGTGGTGGGCATGGAATTATGAGGCAAGAGACTTGTGGAGAAGCCTCGATGAAGACCTTTATGAGGAGGTGGGTCACAACCCTGTACTCTTGCTTGAAAGACTCAGTTACGAAAGAAAGGAAGAACTGGTCAAGGATAAGAATATCATGAAGCGCGTGAAGGAGGTTTATGCTCTTTTCCGCAAATATATGGATGTGAAACCTGACGCTAACAGACCATCCGTGGCTTATTTTAGCATGGAATATGGTCTCAACCAGGTTTTGAAAATCTATTCTGGCGGTCTTGGAATGTTGGCTGGCGACTACCTCAAGGAGGCTTCTGACAGTAATGTGGACATGTGTGCGATTGGTTTCCTCTATAGATTTGGATACTTCAAGCAGACTCTTTCCATGGATGGTCAGCAGATCGCTAATTATGAGGCTCAGAATTTCAATTCTCTGCCTATAGTACGCCAGATGGACGCTGAAGGCAATCCTCTTGTAGTGGATGTGCCTTACATGAACTATCAGGTGCATGCTTATGTATGGCGTGTCAACGTTGGACGTATCTCTCTGTATTTGCTCGACACTGACAATGAGATGAATTCCGATTTCGACAAGCCAATCACTCATTCTCTCTATGGTGGTGACTGGGAGAACCGCCTCAAGCAGGAAATCTTGCTTGGTATTGGTGGTATGCTGACTCTCAAGAAACTGGGTATTAAAAAACAGATTTACCACTGCAATGAAGGACATGCAGCACTGTGCAACCTCCAGCGCCTTTGCGACTATGTGCGCGATGGCTTGACTTTCAATCAGGCTCTCGAACTTGTTAGGGCTTCTTCTCTCTATACTGTACATACTCCCGTGCCGGCAGGACACGATTATTTCGAGGAGTCGATGTTTGGAAAGTATATGGGTGGATACCCTGCTATGCTTGGTATCACTTGGGATGAATTCATTGGAATGGGACGACAGAATCCTGATGACCACTCCGAGCGTTTCTGCATGTCCATCTTCGCTTGCAACACATGTCAGGAGGTTAATGGCGTGAGCAAACTGCACGGATGGGTGAGCCAGAAAATGTTTGCTCCTATCTGGGCAGGATACTATCCTGAGGAAAACCATGTGGGTTATGTCACCAATGGCGTTCACTTCCCAAGTTGGGCTGCCACAGAATGGCGTCAACTCTATGCCAAGTATTTCGACAAGAAATTCATGGCTGACCAAAGCAATGAAAGCATTTGGCATGCAATTTATGATGTGCCTGATGAGGAAATCTGGACCACACGCATGGCTCTCAAGAAGAAACTTGTAGATTATATTCGTGACAAGTTCCGTGAGACTTGGCTGAAAAACCAGGGAGACCCCTCGCGTGTTGTCTCACTTTTGCAAAAGATTAATCCTAACGCATTGATGATAGGATTCTGCAGACGCTTTGCAACTTACAAGCGCGCTCACCTGCTCTTCACAGACCTTGACCGCCTTGCTAAAATCGTCAACGATCCTGAGCATCCCGTTCAGTTCATCTTCTCTGGCAAGGCTCACCCTGCCGATGGTGCAGGACAAGGTCTTATCAAGCGCATCTTTGAAATCAGTCAACGTCCTGAGTTCCTTGGCAAGATCATCTTCCTCGAGGACTATGACTTCCGCTTGGCTCGTCGCCTTGTTTCGGGTGTGGATATTTGGATGAACACCCCTACACGACCATTGGAGGCTTCTGGAACTTCTGGCGAAAAGGCCGAAATGAATGGTGTGGTCAACCTCTCAGTGCTTGATGGTTGGTGGCTCGAAGGCTACCGTGAGGGTGCCGGATGGGCTCTTACTGAGAAACGTACTTATCAGAATCAGGGCTATCAAGATCAGCTTGATGCTGCCACCATTTATGGACTGCTTGAGAATGAGATAATACCTCTCTATTACAATAAGAATGAAAAAGGCTTCAGTGAGGGATGGGTCAAGGTTATCAAGAATTCTATAGCAATGATTGCACCTCACTATACCATGAAGCGCCAGCTCGACGACTACTATTCAAAGTTCTATTGCAAACTGGCTGAGCGCTCCGAGTTGCTTCATAAAGACAACTGTCAGATTGCCAAGGAAATTGCTTTCTGGAAGGAATCTGTGGCTGAGCGTTGGGACGCCATCAAGGTTGTTTCCAAGGGAAGCAACATTGAAGACGCTGCCCATGCTGGCGTGGAATTCAATGTCAAGTATGTTATTGATGAGGTTGGCCTCGACAATGCTGTGGGATTGGAGTTTGTTGTCCTCAAGAGTAATGTGAATGGCGAGGAGCGCATTTCCAAGGTTTATCCTTTCAAACTTACCAGCAAGGAGGGTAATCTCTACACATTCGAATGCAACATCAAGCCCAATTCAGCAGGTTCGTTCAAGACGGCTGTACGCATGTTCCCACAAAATGAGAAATTGCCTATCCCACACCGTCAGGACTTCTGCTATGTTCGCTGGATCTAACAGTGATAGGTGGTATAGAAAAATCCCCTTGCCCACACAGGCAAGGGGATTTTTGGTTCAATTGATATTTCTATTTGTCTTGGCATTGTTTGGGTTTCATTCTGTGAGGTTGTTCCTCAAGAAATCTTCCAAGTCGGTTCCTGTTAGTCCTGATGCCAATACATTGCCTTCCTGATCTACAATCATTGTGAAGGGGATGGCATTGACTCCAAACATCTTGGCTATTTCACTGTTTTGCTTGCGTTCGCAAATATGGTTCCAAATGGCCCCTGTCTGCTTAATCGCATCTTTCCAAGCTGTTTCATCTGTGTCAAGCGATACGCCAAGAATGCCCAATCCATGAGTGTTGTATAATTTGAAGAGCTGTACCATATGGGGCATCTCCTTCATACATGGACCACACCAACTTGCCCAGAAGTCAATGATTGTCAACTTGTTCTGCGAAATGACATCCATTGCAGACAACATCTTGCCGTTTTGGTCGGGTGCTGAAAAGTTGGGAATCTTGCCGTCATTTGCCGCCATGTCATTGCTTGAACCGGAAATGCCTTTCAGATACTTCTCTATCTCTTGAATCTGGGCGCGTTTCCGTGTCTTCGCTGGCAGTTTGTTGATGAGCACCATTTCTTGTTCCTCGCTGAGAATTGTGGGATTTGCCACAAGGAAATAACCCAATTCGTTATCAATGTTCTTCTCGGCTGTCTTGTAGAATAGTTCCGATAGCTTTTGCATGCCTTCGTAACTTTTCTTTTCAAGCAATTTCTGCTGCTCCTCTGTTATCTCACTTTTGAAACTATCCACCAATTGTGTTAATTCATCTTGAAACTTGAATCCAGCCTCGTTCAATTTCTGCAATTCATCATTGAGTGGGGTGCCTGTGGTCTTTGCCATTTTATGGTCTTTCCCCAATACAATCTTAATCGTTCCTTCCTCTATGAAAAAAGGCAACATTGGTATTGAATCTTCCAAATTGCCAATGAAACAAGTTGTCACACTATCTGCTGTCCCTTCATACGAGAATCGCCCGTCTTTAACGCTAAGTGTGTCAAAGGGTACACCACTTTCCATATCGCTCACCAATAAGAGTTTGGTGATTTGGGGCAAGTCGATTGTTTCACCTTCTATATTGTAGTTGAAGGAGGTGTTGCAAGAGCATAATACAGCAACGGCAAAGGCCAGCAGCAGTTGGACTTTTGTCTTCATCTTGAATGTGAGTTTGTAGTTTGTAGAATAGCTATACCAAATATTGGGAACTGATGCTTTGGTTGGTGATAACCCTGCGGATGGTTTCTGCGAACATGTCTGCCACAGAGATTTGCTTTACTTTGGGGCAACGGTTGGAGTAGGGAATGGAGTCCGTGAAGACTATTTCCTCTAATGCGGAATTCATGACGTTATCGCTTGCAGGACCGCTCATCACACAATGCGACGCACATGCTCTCACACTTGTTGCACCTACACTCTTCATCAGGTCGGCTGCTTTCGTTATGGTGCCGGCTGTGTCCACGATATCATCTACAATGACAACGTTTTTGTCTTTCACATCACCAATAATTTGCATGCTGTCCACCACATTGGCACGTGCACGTGTCTTGTTGCAAAGCACCAGGGGGCATCCCAAGTATTTCGCATAGGTGTTGGCGCGTTTCGAACCGCCTACATCGGGTGAGGCAATGACAAGATTCTCAAGGCGGAGCGATTGCAAATAAGGCAGTAAAACTCCCGAAGCGTAGAGGTGGTCAACGGGTACGTCGAAAAAGCCTTGGATCTGGTCGGCATGTAAGTCCATGGTGATAACCCTGTCGATGCCAGCCACGGAGAGAATGTCGGCTACAAGCTTTGCACCTATACTCACACGGGGTTTGTCTTTGCGGTCTTGGCGTGCCCAGCCGAAATAGGGCATTACGGCAATGATTTGCCGTGCAGACGCTCTCTTTGCTGCATCAATCATCAGGAGCAGCTCCATCAGATTGTCGGAATTGGGAAATGTGCTCTGTACGAGAAACACGTCACGACCGCGGATGGACTGTTCGTATGAAACGGAAAATTCGCCGTCGGAAAAATGAGTGATTAGAAGTCTGCCTAATGGGCAACCGAGACTTTGGCAAATTTTTTCTGCAAGATACTTGGTTTTTGTGCCGGAAAATACCAAGAAGTCGTTTGCGTCGTTCATTGATTTGTTTTTTTTGATTATTAATTCTATCCTAATGCGGATCTTAGTTTCTCAAAATGACTGATTACTGAGTGGAAGTCGGTCTCATTGTGAATGTCGAAGCGATTCCAAAGGTCGCCGCAAATCACTATGCCGCCAAATCCCAAGTCGCGCATCATGCGTGCATTTTCTGAAGTTATGCCGCCCATCGCATATACATGCTTGTCGATTAGACCATGATGGGATGCCATCTGAAGTTCGCTGAGGGAGAATGTTGATTTGTGCTCTGGCTCCGAAAGACTATCGAAAATATTGTGCAAAAGCACATAACGTGCCTTTTTCTTTGCCTCTTTCAAAAAGTCAAGGTCTGTGCATGAACGGCTGAAGTTGCCTTTGTAGCCCGATGGCCTCATGAGGGTGTGGCTGTCAAGGTGTATGCCGGCAAGACCGAACTCCTCTTTTAAATAGTAATGGTCGTGAACTGTGATGCGACGAAGTGTGTTTTCAGGAAGCAAGGAAAGCAGGCGTTCCACATATACAGGAGAGGACCCTGGCTTGTAAATGTGCAAATCATCCAAACCCTCTTCGAAAAGGGCCTCCAGTATCTTGTTTTCTTCCACAAAAAATGTGGGTTTTGTCATTATTGCAAGCTTCATTGCCTTATTATCCTTTGGGGATTCAATGCTGTGTGTCGCATTCCACTTGCAAATTTATGAAAAATCCACCATACCTACAATTTTATAGGCACAAAAATTCTCTTTAACTGCCTTTTCTTGATTTACATTCTGTTCTGCCATGGTCTCGTGGTGTTGGTGCAACCAAATCGCTTGTCAAGTTACACCATGAGGGTATAAAAAAGAGAGGTGCTGAACACCTCTCTTTTTTATCGATGGATAGTATTTCTTATGAAAAGAATCCCAACAATGTACCTGCTGCCACTGCCGAACCGATGACACCTGCCACATTCGGACCCATGGCATGCATCAGAAGGAAGTTGTGACGGTCGTATTCCAGACCAATGTTGTTGGAGATTCGGGCACTCATAGGCACCGCACTCACACCGGCATTGCCTATCAGTGGGTTGATTTTCTTGTCGGCGGGAAGGAAAAGGTTCATCATTTTCACGAAGAGCACGCCACTTGCACTGGCGATGATGAATGCCATGGCACCAAGGAAGAAAATCTTTATCGTATTGAGTGTGAGGAATTCACTGGCTTGGGTAGAACACCCCACGGTGAGACCTAACAGTATTACCACCACATCATTGAGGGCGCTGCCTGCTGTCTTTGCCAGACGAGTGGTCTTGCCGCTTTCCTTCAGCAAGTTGCCGAAGAACAACATTCCGAGCAATGGAAGACCTGATGGCACCAAGAAGGTGGTAAGGAGCAGTCCGATGATGGGGAATAGTATGCGCTCAGTCTGGCTCACATGGCGTGTTGGCTTCATGTGAATAACGCGTTCTTTCTTTGTGGTGAGCAGGCGCATCAATGGCGGTTGGATTACAGGAACTAATGCCATGTATGAATATGCGCATACTGCTATGGCACCCATCAAGTTGGGGCACAACTTCGATGATAAGAAGATGGCGGTAGGACCATCGGCACCACCGATGATGGCTATACCTGCTGCCTGGTTTGGCTCGAAACCTAATGCCAAGGCTACCATGTAGGCACCGAAGATGCCGAATTGGGCTGCGGCTCCTATGAGCACAAGCTTGGGATTGCTTATTAGTGATGAAAAGTCGGTCATTGCTCCTATGCCAAGGAACACCAATGGCGGGTACCAGCCTTGACGGACTCCTTGATAGAAGATGTTGAGCACGGAATTGTCTTCATATAGACCTATCTCGAGGCCGGCGTCGGCACGAAAAGGGATGTTGCCCAATATGATGCCCAAGCCTATAGGTACCAGGAGAAGTGGTTCGAAGTCTTTCTTGATGGCAAGCCATATGAAGATGCTGCCCACAATGATCATGAGCAGGTTGGGTATGGTGGCATTGGCAAAACCTGTATATG
Source organism: uncultured Prevotellaceae bacterium (assembly GCA_900315745.1). GTDB lineage: Bacteria > Bacteroidota > Bacteroidia > Bacteroidales > Bacteroidaceae > Prevotella. Next base: position 39,174 of record ONAG01000019.1, on the reverse strand, counting down.
ACAGGAAGTCAATGAATTTTGTCGAAATAAACTCTATGAATCCCATGGCATTATCCGATTGTGACAAGGGCGGCACCTTCCATCACCGTGTCGCCTTTGGTTACTAATATCGACGTGATGGTGCCGTCGCATTCGGCCTCGATGTTGTTCTGCATTTTCATGGCCTCAAGGATTACTACTGTATCACCAGTTTTCACCGTGTCACCCACATTCACCTTCAGGTCTATTATGGTGCCTGGCAGTGGTGCCAGCACTTTCGTTCCGCTGCCCTCGGCTGCCTTTGGCTTTTTGGCACGGGAGATTTCTTGGGTGTTAGTGGATGGAGTGGGGGTGGGTGCTTTCACTTTCGCAGGGGCTGGCTTGGCTTTCACAGGGGTGGCAAGTTCCACTTCAAACGCTTTTCCGTTCACGTTCACTTTGGCCATGTTGCCCTCTATTTCTTCTATTTCCACTTGGTAGTCAACACCGTTGACTTTATATTGATATTTGCTCATGGTTGTTTGTTTGATGTATTTTTGGTGATGATACTATGTTCTTGTCCACTTTGTGTTCTCTTTTGGCATTATGGTGATGATGCCGCTTTCCACATCATGGCTGTCGTCCAGATATTCTTTGATTGCCATTGATATTACAGCGATATATACATCGGGATCTTCTTCATCATGGTGTTTCACCACGATGCCAGGGAACGAACGTTCGTCCTCGTCCTCTTCGTCGTGTACCGCCATTATCCTCTTCTTGTGTGCAGCTTTTGCCAATGAGTTCTTCTCTTCGTTCTTGCGCCTCATCACAATGCCGAAGATGGTGAAGAATATCCATAGTAATGCGAGACAGGAGAACACAATGCCCATTGAGAGAATGGTGATGCCGAATCCGTGGGGGTCGTCGCGTTTTATTTGCGACACTTTGCTTTCTGTCACTTGGATGAAATTCTCAATGCCAGCTGTCACGGCATCGGGTGCTTTCGTCTCCCATTCAGCCGAACCATCAGTATGGCGGGCATAGGAGGTGTTAGGGTTCAATACCACGGGGATGGTGACGGAATCCACCAAGTCCACAGCATTGCCTTCGTAAAGTCCTATCCATATAGGGGCGGAGGCGTCGATGGTGGAAGCGAGATGCAGGGAGCCACAGGTTGGACTGCTGTTCAGGTAAAGAATCAGATGCTGCCGCCCGCTCATGTTGGTGCGCGGCTCATTGTTTGGAATGATGCTCATCATGGCGACTCTTTCCGGGACAGTCAGGTCGGGGTTGAGCACAGCCTTGTCGGTGGCTACATACATGCCTCTTACATTAATGGTGCTGAACGACACATTGGCAAGCTCTATCCAGGGCAGGTGTGCGCCGTATTCATCCTCAATGCTGGCTGTATTGCTGGTCATCACCTCGTTAATCTTGATGTTTTTGGCTCCTTGGGCAAACATCGCGAGGCTGCAAAGTGCAAACAGGGCTGTTGATAATGTTTTCTTTCTCATTGAAGTGTATAATGTTTTTGTATAAGGTTTGGTCTTTTCTATCCGCAGAAGAAAAGCACGAGTATTTGTGCTGTCAGGATGCGGAGGAACATGCTCAGTGGATAGACTGTGGAATAGCCAACGCCGGGCGCTTCACGTGTGCACACCTGGTTGGCGTATGCCAAGGCTGGTGGGTCGGTATAGGTGCCTGCTATCATGCCCATCACCATGAAGTAGTTGAACTTGTATCTCAACTTCGCCAATGGACCGATGATGAGTATTGGCACTATGGTGATTAAGAATCCAGTATATACGTATTTCAGACCGTCGCCAGAGATTACTGTATCCCAGAACGTTGCTCCTGCCTTTATTCCTACACTGGCAAGGAACAGCACCAAGCCTATCTCCCTCAGCATCATGTTGGCGCTTGTTGTGGTATATGTCACCAATTTCACACGATACCCGAATCTACCTATCAAGATGGCAATGATGAGTGGTCCGCCGGCAAGACCGAGTTTCATGGGTACAGGCATGCCTGGGATGGCGATGGGCAGACTTCCAAAGATGATGCCCAACATTATGCCTATGAAGATGGTAGCGATGTTGGGCGCATTGAGTCGCTTCACCGAATTACCCATCATTTCTGCCACACGGTTCACGTTGTCCTCATGGCCTACCACCATCACTCGGTCGCCAATGTGAAAGTGGTGGTTGCGACCGGCAAAGAGGTCAATGCCATGGCGGGTGATGCGCGTCACATTGACACCATATACACTTGAGAAGTGCATCTTGCCAAGAGTCTTGCCATTCATTGATGGGTTGGTGACAATTATCCTGCGCGAAACCATCGGCTGCTGCTCCAGCTCCACATTCCATTCCGTATCTATCTCGGGACCTATGAATGCCTTGATTGGCTCGCAGTCAGCTTCGGCACAAACTATCAGCAATTCATCGTCAACCTCGAAAATGGTGTTGCGGTTGGGGATGCTTACATTGCCGTCGTGAAGGTAGCGCGAGCACACGAAGTCGCGGTTCAAGAATTGGCTTATCTGCATTAGGGTGCGCCCGGCAAGATAAGAGTTCGACACTCGAAGGTGCATCATGTGGGGCTTCTCATGCTGGTTTTCATTCTCTTCGTCTGCCAACTTCTGCTCTTCTTCTTCTATCTTTGAGCGGCTGAGAAATCTCACGGCGATGGTGGCAAGTATGATGCCGGTGACACCAAGGGGGTAGGCACACGCATACCCAGAGGCTATCTGTGGTATCTCGCCTTCCTTGAATATGGTGCCTATGGCTTCTGTTGCCGCACCCAGACCAGGGGTGTTGGTCACAGCTCCGTACAGCGTGCCTATCATCATTGGCAGGTGTTCCTTCTCGTTCGTGTCGAAGAAGATGTAGTAACATGCAAACATCACGCCAATGTTGAGCAGGATGATGGCGCACGACAGACCGTTGAGTGTCAGACCGTCTTTCTTGAAACTTTCAAAAAAACCGGGACCAACCTGCATGCCTATCATGAAAACAAATAGTATCAAGCCGAAGTCCTGACAGAAATTGAGAATAGTGGTAGGGGCTGTGAAATGGATGTGGCCGGCAATGATTCCAGCGAAAAGTACGAAAGTGACGCCCAAAGAGATGCCGCAAACTTTTATCTTTCCCAAATAAACACCGATGGCTATTACAATGGCGTAGAGCAAAACTACATGTGCAACGGAGTCGGTGTTTGAAAAAAGTGATATCAGCCAATCCATATTTTTTAGTAATGTATTTTTTAAAAATCGGTTGCAAAATTACTTAATTTATTGCACAAAAATGTTTTTTTGAGCAACATTTTGCATCATTGTTGAGCGAATTATCCTTTTTTTACATAACTCTCGTTTTTTTTTGCTAACTTCGCACCCATGTTTGATAATGTGCTCTTTTTTTCTATTGTATTTATACGACATGAGTAAACCTATATATATTCTTGAAGAATCCAGGTTGAGAGATAATCTTTCACTAATAGCTTCTGTTGCACAAGAGGCTGGTGTGGAGATCATTCTTGCTTTCAAGGCGTATGCCCTATGGAAGACTTTCCCCATTTTTAGGGAATACATAAATGCCACCACAGCAAGTTCACTCAGCGAGGCACGTCTTGCTTTCGAGGAGTTTGGGGTACCGGCTCATACATTTTCTCCTGCATATACCGACGACGAAATACATTCCATCGCGCGTTGTTCCTCACATCTCACTTTCAATTCCCTTTCACAATATGAGCGGTTCGCACCGCTCGTAAAGAAGGATTATCCTCAAGTGAGCCTTGGCTTGCGCATCAATCCGGAATACAGCGAGGTGGGCACCGCCTTGTACAATCCATGTGCCCCGGGAACGAGGTTTGGAGTCTCTGCATCTTGCATGCCCCGTTTGCTGCCGCCTGATTTGGAGGGGCTGCATTGCCATTGCCATTGCGAGAGTGGATCCGATGTGTTCGAACGAACGTTGGTTCATATTGAACAGAAGTTCGCATCATGGTTCCAGCAGGTGAAATGGATAAACTTCGGAGGGGGGCATCTAATGACGCGTAGTGATTATGACATTCCCCGTCTTGTAAGTCTCCTTCGTGGTTTCCGCGAGCGTTATCCTTGGCTCAAGGTGATTCTTGAGCCTGGAAGTGCTTTTGCCTGGCAGACGGGCTATCTGCTTTCGCACGTGGTGGATGTTGTGGTCGATCATGGCATAAAAACTGCCATTCTCGATGTCAGTTTCACGTGCCACATGCCTGATTGTCTCGAAATGCCTTACCAACCGGCTGTTAGGGGGGCGGAGTCTTTGCCGCTTGAAACAGCATCTCAGGGGGATGAGTGTGTCTTCCGTCTTGGAGGGAACAGTTGTCTCGCAGGCGACTTCATGGGTTCATGGCGGTTCAAAAAACCTCTGCAAGTGGGCGACGAGGTGATATTCGAAGACATGATACACTACACCACTGTCAAGACATGCATGTTCAATGGCATCACACATCCTTCCATAGCTCTGAAAAGAACGGATGGCTCGCTGCAAATGCTGCGTGAATATGGTTATGAGGACTACCGCGACCGCATGGACTGATGTTTTCTTCGTATGCCGAGGTCTTGCCTCGGCAAAAAACCTCCTCCCTTGTCCCTTTTTGGGCATTACTAATTTTTTTTGAAAAAAAACCTCCAAAAGTTTGTGGGTTAAAAAAAAAGCATTACCTTTGCAACCGCATTTGGAGAAATGCACTTTGGAAACAAAGTTTATGCGGTAATAGCTCAGTTGGTAGAGCACGACCTTGCCAAGGTCGGGGTCGCGAGTTCGAGTCTCGTTTACCGCTCGATGTCTTGGATAAATGCCAAAGAGTATCGCTCTTAAGCCCAGGTGGCGGAATTGGTAGACGCGCACGTTTCAGGTGCGTGTGTAGAGATACGTGCAGGTTCGAGTCCTGTTCTGGGCACTATCTTTATTCAAGACGTATCATGATGGAGAGGTGGCGGAATTGGTAGACGCGCTACTTTGAGGGGGTAGTGTCAATTGCGACGTGGGAGTTCGAGTCTCCTCCTCTTCACCATATTTTAATCTTCGTTGCGGTAATAGCTCAGTTGGTAGAGCACGACCTTGCCAAGGTCGGGGTCGCGAGTTCGAGTCTCGTTTACCGCTCTTTTTTCGTTTAAGAAAAACATTCAATCCAAATGAATTTGTACATTAGATACTTCGACAAGGAGACATTGGTTTACAATGCCGACGAGGCTGTCGATTTCCTATGCTCAATCCCTGAAATTGGCATGAATCCACAAATCGAGGCTGATGTGCGCGAATATGTCAATAGCGATGTCTTTTTCCCAAAACGTTACAAGGTGCGCCCAAGGGTGTATTTTATCATCATCAAGACAGAGGCTGCCACAATGCTTGACTTCAAGCAGAAAAAGGCTTTGCGCACCAACAATGGGCAACAGGGCGACAGAAAGATTGTCGTGCCTCCTTTGGTAAACAAACTCAACGAGGAGAGACAGGGCTGGTATGAAGGGTCGCTCGACTTCAAGCGCGTCGTCATGGTGCCTTCCACAGGAAAACATGAATATCGGGACACCAGATTTGTGGCAAGATGCAAGGCTATGTCGGGACTCGACTGCTACAACCGCATCGTTGACCATCTGCGCGAAAGGGTAGATACAAGAAGCCAGTTCCCTTCTGCTAAAGGGAAAAACTTCAAGTTCAAGTATCTTGGAATGTGGAAGTGATTGGTGACAAAAGGAGGAAATAATGAACAAGGTTTTTCTTATTGGTAATGTTGGAAAAGAGCCTGATGTCAGATATTATGATGTCGATCAGGCTGTGGCTTCTTTCCCGCTCGCAACAACAGAAAAGGGCTACACACTGCCTAATGGCACGGTAGTGCCCGACCATACCGACTGGCACAATATCGTCTTGTGGAGAAAACTTGCAAAGGTGGCGGAAAAGTTCGTGCACAAAGGCGACAAACTCTGCATCGAAGGGCGAATCAGGTATCGTTCTTACGATGACCAAAAGGGTGCAAGAAGGTTCGTCGCTGAAATCATCGGGGAAAACATGGAATTGCTTTCACCCAAGCCGCAGATGCAACAGCAAGACAAGGTGACGGATGTTCAGCCACCAATTCAACATGACGAACAAGATTTGCCGTTTTGATACAGGTGGGGTCTGACAAATTAGACACACCTAAATCTTTTCTTCGCTTTGGAAACAATAAGTTACTTACAACAGACACTTGCTGATGTTCATTTCATGACACCCACATTGGGTGTGTGTCTCTCTGCTGTTCTCGCTCTCTTGCTGCTCTTCTTCTCTGGGTTCGCAAGTGCATCCGAGATTGCTTTCTTCAGCTTGTCACCGTCAGACCTCAGCGAACTCGACCCTGACAAAAATTCTACCGACAAGAAAATCAGCCAATTGCGTCAGGATAGCGAGAGAACTCTCGCTACTATTCTCATCACCAACAACTTGGTGAATGTCACTATCATCATGCTATGCAACTATGTATTTGCCAATGTTGTTGACTTCGGCAATGCAGTTTGGTTGCAATTCTTGTGCATCACCGTCATCCTCACTTTTATCCTCCTCCTCTTTGGCGAAATCATGCCGAAAGTTTATGCCAGGCAGTCTCCTCTTAAATATTGCCGGTTCGCAGTTGGCTATATCATGGCTTTGAGAAGGCTTTTCTGGCCCATCGAGAGTATCCTCATGAGCAGTGGTGTGCTGGCTTCCAAGGTGGTGCACAAGGAGTCGCATGTACTCAGTGTAGATGACTTGGAACAAGCCCTCGAACTCACTGACAAGGAGGACATAAAGAATGAACAGAGTATGCTGCAAGGCATCATTCGCTTTGGTGACGAGACCGCCAAGGAAATAATGACCCCAAGACAAGATATTGTTGATCTCAGCATGCACGACGATTTCGCAACTGTGCTCGGGTGCATAGTGGAGAACAACTACAGCCGTATTCCAGTATATCTCGGAAATGCCGACAACATCAGGGGGGTGCTCTATATCAAGGACTTGTTGCCCCACATCGGAAAGAGCAGCTCTTATAGATGGCAAAGCCATATCAGACCAGCTTACTTCGTGCCGGAAACGAAGAAAATCGACGACCTCCTGCGTGAGTTTCAAGAAAACAAGGTTCACATGGCAATCGTCGTGGATGAGTTTGGGGGCACAAGCGGACTTGTCACCTTGGAGGACATCCTTGAGGAAATTGTAGGAGAAATTCACGACGAATACGACGAGGAGGAGAAAAATTACACCAGAATAAATCAAAATACTTATATTTTCGAGGGAAAGACCTCTCTCTCCGATTTTTACAAGACTCTCGACATCGACGACGATTTCGCAGATGTGGAAGGGGATGCCGACTCCATTGCCGGACTGCTGCTCGAAATGAAGGGGGATTTCCCCACCATACACGAGAAGATCGACTATGGCAAATACACTTTTGAAATCCTTGCCTTGGAAGGAAGGAGAATATCAAAGGTGAAAGTCATCATTCATTGATTTCTGCTTATGAGAAAGTGGTTCCTCTTCTTGTCTGCATTCTTTTGCATTATCGTGAATGCACAGCGTGTGGTGGAGCACGATCAAGTGAAGTTCCCCGATAGCATCCCTGCAGGTGGATACAGTGGCATCACATGGCTTGGCGGTGATGACTATGCGGTGGTCACCGACAATGCAGCCACTGATGGCTATTTCTTGTTTCGCATCAGATTGGACTCTTTAGGCAGAATATCTTACGCCGCCAACTTGGGATTCAAAGGGGGCTCTGGTGGCGCTTCCGACTGCGAGGACGTGGCATGGGTGCCGCAACTTGGTTCTTTGTTTGTCACTGGAGAAAAGGATAACCAGATCAGGGAACTTTCTCTCGACGGCAAGGCTACAGGGCGAATACTCCCATTGCCCGACGCTTTCAATGGAACCTCTTCTGCTTACGGCATAGAGGCTCTTTCCTATAATGCTGTCACTCACCGTTTTTGGACTACAAGCGAGTCAACTCTTGCAGGCGATGGTATGCGTGCCAATGCCACAAATGGGGTGGCTAACAGTCTGCGACTCATTTCTTTCGATGACGACTTGAAGCCTGTCCGCCAATATCATTATGTGATGGATGTGGCTACAACCGAGGTGCAACCGCAAAACTATGCTCTTGGGGTGAGTGCCATCACGGCCCTCGACGATGGCAGATTGCTTGTGCTGGAAAGGGAATTTGCTGTGCTCGAATCAAAGATAGGTTCATACGTAAACTGCAAAATCTACATTGTGAATCCAAATGATGGGCAAAGTAGTGATTTTTCTGATAGCATTAATAATGTAAAACCTTTGGAGAAGACGCTGCTCGCAGAATGGATGACCGCAATAGGACTGCTCGACTTTTCCATTGCCAATTATGAGGGTATGTGCCTCGGACCTCGATTGCAGGATGGTGGACAAGTGATTGTGCTTGTGGCTGATTCACAAAACCAGTATGGGGGCATCCTATCCGACTGGCTCAAGACCTTTGTGATATATTAATTGCTACATATATACGGACGCTATTTTTTTACAATAGGGAAATCAAATATGTAAGGAAATAGTAAAATGATATTGCCAATGAGATTTATTAGTTATCTGATTCGAGTCTTTTCTAAACCCGTCAAAGGTTGGTTTTATCTCTTTGTGTTTCTACTCAATCTGGTTTCCAATTATGTGGTGATCATTGATGATGATTTGCCATTCACCTATTTCAGCGTATTCTTCCTTTCTGCATTTGTCGCCTATATGGAGAGTATTGTGTATGTCTTGATTAAGAACATATTGGTGAGGAAAACCTACGTTGTCCTCATCACGTTACTCCACAGTATATTTATTGTTTGTGAGTATTTCCTTGTAATTAAATATGGCGTCTTCCTTAATCAAAGCTTAATTAACATTATTGGAGAAACCAATCGCAAAGAGGTCTTATCTTTCATCCACACCTATCTTTCACCCCTTCAAATTCTAACATATCTTGGAATATTGGTAGTTTTCCTTGCGGTTGTTTATGGAATGTCTGTTTTGATATCTCGTGTCCGCTATGCCGTTGTAGCTTTTATATGTTCTTTGGTGGGATTAGGTTTTGTCATTTATTGCTGTTATGGGTTTGTGAGATTCAGAGATGGCATGGCAATACCCCAGCACACCTCTATCACACGGGTGTGCTATTGTATTTATCAGTTGAAGGAGAAGAATTCTAATTTAGTGTTGCTTCGTGAAGCTTGCAAGAATGTAGTAGTGAATCAAGACACTCTTCGTCCACCAACTATTGTTGTCATCATTGGTGAGTCACATAGCGTTTACCATTCCTCTCTTTATGGCTATGCGAAGAAGACAAATCCCTTATTGGAAAAAAGGGTGGCAGACGGGAGCATGATGGTTTTCGATAATGCGGTGACATTGTTTGATGTCACGTCATCGACGATGGCTGCTGATTTCTCTCTTGACTCATTGGGTGTGGATTTTGCAACCACTCCACTTTTTCCAGCGTGTTTCAAGGCTGCAGGTTATCGCACCATGATGTATGAAAACCAATATTTCATTGATTATGGAATCTCGTTTTTGTGTGACAAGGAGCTTTCGGATATCTTGTTCGACTATCGTAATGACATGCGCTATGTTTATGATGGAGATATGGTAGAAGCCATTGAAATGACCGAACAACCCTCGCTATATGTAATCCACTTGCAAGGTCAACATTTTGAATACGAGTATGACTATCCTAAGACTAAGATGTTTACCCGTTTTACAATAGGTGACTATGATTCGAAATATAATGAAGAACAGCGTCAAACCATGGCGCATTATGATAATGCAACACTGTATAATGACTATGTGATAGACAAGATCCTTGATAAGTTTAAAGATACTTATAGTTGTGTCTTTTATTTTTCTGACCATGGGGAAGAGGTATATGAACTACGAAATTATTCAGGTCATTGCAACGCTGAGACGTCGCCTGACCTAAACTATCAAATACGAATTCCCTTGTTGGTATGGATGTCGCCTGAGTTTGTCGCGAATAACCAATTTATCAAACAAAAAATGGAAAAGGCCAAACACTATCCTATCTGTGCTGACGATATAGGACATACATTGTTGGATGTGGCTGGTATAAAGACGGTGTCTTTCGCTCCTTCACGTAGTTTTGTTAATAACAAATTCAACAAAAAGCGCCATAGGGTGGTATTACATTCTGTTGACTACGACGAGTATCAAGCCACGCATTAGATGTGATTTGTCACAATAAGATTTGTAATATTTTGAATTGATTTGTTTGATTTCTACGCAATGTGTGCTCAAGTAACAATTCGTTGAATTGTTTACAAATGTTTTCACAGATTGTATTGTGTTGAAAAAATACAAGTTTATGAGTTAGTTTTTTCATTACATTTGCTAAAATTCAAAAAGAAATGTTAACTTTGCAGTTGATTCTGTAAAAGACAATATCATCAACTATTTACTTTCTATATGGCAAATGTGATTAAGTTACGAAAAGGCTTGGACATCAACCTCAAAGGGAAGGCCGCCAAGACAAGGACTGCCATGAAAACTGCGGACGAATATGCACTTGTTCCAGAAGATTTCATAGGTGTGGGTCCCAAGGTGGTGGTTCACGAGGGGGACAATGTAAAAGCCGGGGATATCTTGTTCGTCAACAAGAAGTTCCCTGAAGTGGGGTTTGCCTCTCCAGTCAGTGGTACAGTCACGGAAATTGTGCGTGGCGACAGGAGAAAACTTCTCTGCGTGAAGGTGAAAGCCGATGCCCGAAACGAATTCAAGGATTTCGGAAAGAGAGACCCCAAGAAAATGGATGGCAAGGCTGTAGTGGATGCTTTGTTGCAAGCTGGCTTGTTCGGCTACATCAACCAACTGCCTTATGCTGTTTCCACCACTCCCGACGCAATGCCCAAGTCTGTCTTTATCAGCGCTTTCAGAGATATGCCGCTGGCAGCTGACTTCGACGTGGAGTTTGAAGGCAACGAGGAGGCATTCCAGACTGGTCTTACTGCTCTCTCACGAGTGGCAAAGACTTATCTCGGCATCAGTGCAGCTCAAGCCCAGGGCACTCTCGCATCCATGAAGGATGTGGAAGTGAATGTCTTCGATGGACCATGTCCGGCTGGCAATGTGGGTGTGCAGGTCAACCACCTCGACCCTGTCAACAAGGGTGAAGTGGTTTGGACGGTGGACCCAACTACAGTCATTTTTATCGGACGACTATTTGCTTCTGGCAAGGTGGACCTCCGACGCACCATTGCCCTCGCAGGAAGCGAGATGGCTGACCCAGGCTACGTGGATGTGATTGTGGGACAACCCATTGCTCCTCTCTTGCAAGGACGTGTTTCAGGTCAGCATGTGAGACTCATCAATGGCAACCCGCTCACAGGGCGTCAGTGTACTTTGGACGGATATGTGGGTGGACACACTTCAGAAATTACCGCCATACCTGAGGGCGACAACCGCGACGAAATGCTTGGATGGATAATGCCGAGATTCAACGACTTCTCTGCCAACAGAAGCTATTTCTCATGGCTTCTTGGCAAGGCTAAGGAATATGTGCTCGATGCACGCGTAAAGGGTGGGGAGCGACACATGATCATGAGCGGGGAATACGACAACGTGTTCCCAATGGACATCTATGCCGAATATCTCATCAAGGCAATCATCACCGGCAACATCGACAAGATGGAACAACTCGGCATCTATGAGGTGGCGCCGGAGGACTTCGCTGTGGCTGAGTTCGTTGACTCCTCAAAACTCGAATTGCAGCGCATCGTGCGCGAAGGACTCGACATGCTACGTAAAGAGAATGCCTAACTTCAAGCATCAAGATTATGTCATTGAGAAACTATCTGAATAAAATCAAGCCCTCTTTCGAGGAAGGGGGCAAGCTGCACGCTTTCAGAAGCGTGTTCGATGGATTCGAGACTTTCCTGTATGTGCCCAACACCACTGCCAGACAGGGCGCGCACATACATGATGCCATCGATTCCAAGCGCATCATGAGCATGGTGGTGATAGCATTGATGCCTGCCATGCTTTTCGGAATGTACAACGTGGGATATCAGAACTACCTCGCGGCTGGCACTTTGCAGCAGGCTGGATTCTTCGAGATTTTCTTCTTCGGATTCCTCGCTGTGCTGCCAAAGATTCTCGTTAGCTACATCGTGGGACTGGCAATAGAGTTCGCATGGGCTCAGTGGAAGGGTGAGGAGATTCAAGAGGGCTACCTCGTCTCCGGTATTCTCATACCGCTTATAATTCCCATCAACTGCCCGTTGTGGATACTTGCTCTGGCATGTGCCTTTGCAGTCATCTTCGCAAAGGAAATTTTCGGAGGAACAGGAATGAACATCTTCAATGTGGCTCTCGTCACACGTGCTTTCCTCTTCTTCTCCTATCCGCAGAAGATGAGCGGCGACACCGTATGGATTGCCAACGATTCCATATTCGGACTCGGCAACACATTGCCCGACTCCTTCACTGCTGCCACTCCGCTGGCACAGGTGGGGCAGGGCTCTGAGGTCACTGCTTCGCTCTCCGACATGATTCTGGGATTCATTCCTGGTTCCATAGGCGAGACAAGTGTTGTGGCAATTGCGTTGGGCGCAATATTGCTCCTTTGGACTGGCATCGCTTCTTGGAAGACAATGCTCAGCGTGTTCATTGGTGGTGCTGCCATGGCTGCCATATTCTCCGCAGCCGACATGACTTCCATTCCTTTCTATGAGCACCTCGTGCTGGGTGGCTTCGCTTTCGGTGCTGTCTTTATGGCTACCGACCCTGTGACAAGTGCACGCACAGAAGGGGGCAAATGGATTTTTGGACTACTCGTGGGGGCAATGGCAATCATCATTCGTGTCATGAACCCTGGATATCCCGAGGGCATGATGCTCGCCATACTGCTCATGAACATGTTCGCTCCGCTCATCGACCACTGCATTGTGCAACGCAATGTGTCGAAACGCATGAAACGTATAAACCCTAACAAATGATGGCTATGGCAAATGAAAACAAGAAGGGTTTGAATACCAATTCAAACGTCTATACAATCGTCTATTCGGCTGTCATGGTGGTCATCGTCGCATTCTTGCTGGCTTTCGTGTACCAGACTCTCAAGGACCGACAGGATGCCAATGTGGCACTCGACAAGAAAAAGCAAATCCTCTATGCACTCAACATTCGTGGACTGGGCGACGAGGAGGCTGCACAGAAATACAAAGAGGTGGTGGAGGCTGACAACATTCTTGCCGCCTCGGGTGAGATGCAGCAGAACGATGCAAAGGACAAGGAGAGCAACGGCTTCCGACTTGGCAGCGCAGACTACAAGGAAGGAAAGCTGGCAATCTTCGTTTGCAATGTGGATGGCGCTCGCAAGTATGTCATCCCCGTATATGGCATGGGCCTCTGGGGACCTATAAGTGGTTATGTGGCTCTCAATGAGGACTGCAAGACTGTTTATGGGGTGTATTTCAATCATGATAGCGAGACAGCCGGTCTTGGTGCAGAAATCAAGGACAGTCAGGAGTGGCAGGAGCGCTTCCAGGGCAAGAAACTCTTTGATGAAAACGGAGAGCAAATCGCCTTGTCTGTAGAGAAACAGGTGACAAACCCAGCGTCAGAGGTGGATGCCGTCACTGGTGCCACACTCACATCCAATGGAGTTAGAGACATGCTCAAGGAGTGTTTGGGCAAATATGTGGATTTTTTCAAAGCGAACAGCAAGGAGGATAAATAATTATGAGTAATTTGTTTTCAAAGGAGAACAAGGAGGCTTTCTCCCGACCGCTAAATCTCGACCATCCCATCTTGATACAGGTGTTGGGCATCTGTTCGGCATTGGCCGTTACCTCCCAACTTAAGCCTGCAATCGTCATGGGACTTGCCGTAACTATCATCACGGCTTTCGCAAACGTTATAATTTCTCTGATACGCAACACCATCCCCAACCGCATACGCATCATCGTGCAACTGGTGGTGGTGGCTACGCTCGTCACCATCGTCAGTCAGGTGCTCAAGGCTTTCGCCTATGATGTGAGCGTGCAACTCTCTGTATATGTCGGACTTATCATCACCAACTGTATCCTCATGGGGCGGTTGGAGGCTTTTGCCATGATGAACAAGCCATGGCCAAGCTTCCTCGATGGTGTGGGCAACGGTCTGGGCTACGCGCTCATCCTCGTCATCGTGGGTGGCGTGCGCGAACTACTCGGACGTGGCTCGTTGTTGGGCTTCCAGCTCATACCACAGAGTGTCTATGACGCAGGCTACATCAACAATGGCATGATGACAATGCCGGCAATGGCGCTCATCCTCTTGGGATGTGTCATCTGGATTCACAGGGCTTATTTTTATAAGGAGGAGAAGTAGTTATGGATCATCTCATTAGTTTGTTCTTCAGGTCGATTTTTGTCGATAACATGATATTCGCGTTCTTCCTCGGCATGTGCTCGTTCCTTGCCGTATCGAAGAATGTAAAGACTTCACTCGGACTGGGACTCGCCGTCACATTCGTGTTGCTCGTCACAGTGCCAGTAGATTACCTGCTGCAGACAAAGGTGCTCGGACCCGATTGCATCGTTCAGGGGGTTGACCTCTCGTATCTCAGCTTCATCCTTTTCATTGCTGTTATCGCAGGCATGGTGCAGCTCGTGGAGATGACCGTTGAGAAGTATTCCCCGTCGCTTTATGCAGCCCTCGGCATCTTCTTGCCGCTTATCGCCGTCAACTGCGCCATCATGGGTGCTTCGTTGTTCATGCAACAGCGCATCAATCTCGACCCCTCGAATAGCCAATATATCGGCAGCGTGGTGGATGCCCTCGTATATGCTCTCGGCAGTGGCATTGGATGGACTCTTGCCATTGTGGCTATGGGTGCCATACGTGAGAAAATGGAATATAGCGATGTGCCTGAGCCACTCAAGGGGCTTGGCATCACGTTCATCACAGTGGGTCTCATGGCAATGGCAATGATGTGCTTCTCTGGTCTAAACATCTAAAAGGAAGGAGGATAGTATATGTATTCATTCATTTTAGCAAGCATAGGAGTTTTCCTCGTTACGATACTCCTTCTCGTCATCATTCTCCTTCTCGCGAAGAATTACCTCTCGCCGAGTGGGAATGTGAACATCGTCATCAATGGCGACAAGACCATCTCCGTGGGACAGGGCAGCAGCCTAATGACCACGCTCAACGAAAATGGTATCTTCCTGCCTTCTGCCTGTGGTGGAAAGGCTTCCTGCGGACAATGCAAGGTGCAGGTGCTCGAAGGGGGAGGGGAGATTCTCGACTCCGAACGTCCTCATTTCACTCGCAAGGAAATCAAGGACCATTGGCGACTTGGTTGCCAGTGCAAGGTGAAGGGTGACCTCAAGATCAAGGTGCCTGAAAGCGTGATGGGCGTGAAGGAGTGGGAATGTACCGTTATCTCCAACAAGAACGTGTCTTCCTTCATCAAGGAATTCATCGTAGCATTGCCTCCAGGTGAACACATGGACTTCATCCCTGGTTCTTATGCCCAAATCAAGATTCCTGCATACGATTGCATCGACTATGACAAGGATTTCGACAAGGACGACATCGGACCGGAATACATCTCGTCGTGGGAGAGGTTCAACATCTTCTCGCTTAAGGCGCACAATCCGGAGGACACCATCCGTGCGTACTCTATGGCAAACTACCCTGCTGAGGGCGACCGCATCACCCTTACCGTGCGTATTGCCACCACGCCGTTCAAACCGAAACCAGAGGTGGGATTCCAGGATGTGCCTACAGGCATCGCCTCTTCCTACATCTTCTCTCGCAAACCTGGCGACAAGGTAATCATGAGCGGACCTTATGGTGACTTCCATCCCATCTTCGACTCCAAGAAGGAGATGATTTGGGTGGGCGGCGGTGCCGGCATGGCTCCTCTCCGCGCACAAATCATGCACATGACAAAGACCTTGCATACACGCGACCGCGAGATGCATTTCTTCTATGGCGCACGTGCCTTGGTGGAGGCTTTCTTCGTAGAGGATTTCTTGCAACTGGAGAAGGAATACCCCAATTTCCATTTCCATCTGGCTCTCGACCGTCCCGACCCGGCAGCCGATGCCGCAGGGGTGAAATACACTGCTGGTTTCGTGCATCAGGTGATGTATGACACCTATCTCAAGGATCATGAGGCTCCAGAGGACATCGAGTATTACATGTGTGGTCCAGGCCCCATGTCCAAGGCTGTCCAGGGCATGCTCGACTCACTCGGCGTTGAGCCAGAGAGCATCATGTTCGACAATTTCGGATAAAGACTATCTTTCGATTAGCCTTTAATACATCAATAAAAAGGCGAGGCCTCAGCCCCGCCTTTTTATGTGCTCTAAGCCTCAGCCACCGCCCCTCCTTCTTATGCTTTGCCTCTGGCTTTGTCTTTCCCTGTTTTCCGTATGCGTGGCTTTTGGCCACGCCCTTATATCTTCTTATTCATAATATTTGTGGCTTTTTGCCACGCTCAATTGTTACTTCACCACCTTCTTTCCATTTACAATATAGATGCCCTTCGGCAGATTCTTCATGTCGGCAGTCCTACCTACATAAACGCCCATGAGGTCATATACCCCGTCGTTTGAAGGCATGGCATGGGCTTTCACCGTTTCGATGCCGTCAGGCAAAGCCGGTCCGTTTATATGGATGACGCCTCCTTCCACTTTCTCTCCTAAAAGACATGCCCTAAATTGCGGAAGCACCTTTTCCGTGTCTGCATAAACAAAACTGTCGCCATCCAGCAAATAGGCATCCTTGACGGTGGTTTTCACGGAATTGGTGATGATGTCGTAACCAGCCACCTTGCTCATCATGTCCTTAGCGAATCCCGCCTTAAAGGTGGTGTTCTTCCTTCCTTCGAAGAACAACACCTTTCCAGCTAACTCGTTTTCGGGAGCAAAAAGGTAGGTGGTGTTCTCTTTTATTTCATTGGCGAAATCAAGGACCATCTGGTCGCCATTCACGGCAACTATCTCCATCAGCCAGAACAATCTGTTGTTCGACTCTCCATCTTCCCCAGCCTTGTGCCAATCAGTCTGCACACCATCCACGGATACGGCAATAGGTGTGAAGGGCAAGGTCAGCGTGCTCCATTTCCCCAAGTCTTCGGTGGTGATGGTCCTTTTGTATTGAGGCACTACGGTGGCAGTCACGTCTTTAGAGACATAGAAATCATAATTGTCGTCTATCGAGATTGTTCCACCTTTGTATTCATAGTTCACCACATTCTTTCCCATGAGTCCTTTCGGCACGCTTCTATCCAGCATATATACCGTGTTGGGATTATCATTGGGTACTGCATTTTTGGTGTAAGCCACTTTCATGTTGATGGCGAGGGCATCGTCTGGCACCACGAATACATCCTCCGCCTTTTTCGTTTTCATCGTACCATCAGCAATCCAGTACAAGGCACCTTTGCTCATAGTCAATGCAGGTGTTTCGTCGATGGCCTTCAACACTTCTCCCTCATAGGCTTTTATCAACACCTTGTAAGGTTCGTCATAGTTGCCAGACTTGAATTCCACCTCATAAGTTATGGAGTCGCCGGCATCAATATGTACTATTCTGTTGTTGGTGGTTTCGTTCCCCTCTTTGTCAACGAGTGCTACGCTGAGGAGATGGTGGTAGTCCTTCTCTCCTTCATTTGCTACAGTGATGTCGCACATCACCTTGTCACCCACAATGGCTGCTTGCTCGTCGTCAGCATTCAGGAGTTTCACTTTTCCTTTCAGATTTGCTCCCTCGTTGAAAGCATTTGTATAGAAGTATTGGTCTTCGTAGTGATCGACGGAGAGGAAATACACCTCGTTTTCAAGGTCGATGCTATGTTCGTTATCCACATAAATGGCGATGTCGCGAGTGGAATTCTTTTCTATTGCCACAGATTCCATTGCCACATCCTCCACCACTCCTTGGCTGTTGTATTTTCGTAGGATGATGAATCCATTGAATTCCTCGTCGTTATTGGTGAGTCTGACAATGACATTCCTTCCATTGGCTCTCACGTCTTTAACTTGGAAATCCGCTTTTGGCACAGGAACCAGCATCAAGGTGTCACCTTTGATTTGCACGTCGAGGTAGTTTGCATCAGCATTAAATGCCAACTGAGGTTGCTTGCCCGACTTCCAGAACTCCGTTTTGATGGTATAATGTCCTTCTTCGATGCCTTTGCCAAACTTGATGCTAATTCCGAATTCATCAGGATAGCCAGGCCACAATCTGTTGGTGATGTGATTGAGTGATTTCACCTTGTTCCCATCATCGTCATAAAGTGCCAATCCTATGTTGTAATAACTGTTGTATTCTTCTCCCATATTAATTAATGGCACAATTACAAGGATGTTGCCGAAGTCTGTGCCCACGCTGTCTCTTACATACACCCTGCCATTTTTTAGACTGGGACGTGAGAACGCAGAAATATCCACGGTGGGTGGCACGAATTCATCCTCGCCCTCTCGGGTAATCCCTATGATGGCAGACTGCAAGACAGAGAACCTCAAGGATGTGGAACTACCACCCACGCCGTTGCTGCTGGCATCAAGCACTGAGATGCGGTAATAGGCATCGCCATCGCCTCCCCAGCCCCAGTTGATGTGGTAATATCCCTTTCCATCGTATCCATCACAAACGAAGGCATGGCCTTCCGACGCTGCGGTATAGCCGGTGTAGAGTATGGGGCGATTATGTTTCAGCTCGTTTATCATGAGACTGTCCCATTGTTCTATGGTATATCCGTACCTTACGACGTTATGTACCGTTTGTGGGATATTGAAATAGCGGGGAAGCAGATAGCCGAGATAGTCGGTGTTGGCACCCGAGCTGGCTGGAGTGTAGTCCATTTGCACCACTTGGCCACAATAGAGCATGAGTTCGGCAACGGCATCTTTCTGTGCCTGTGTCGCATTGCGTCCATAGGTGTTGAGCATGTTGTCCCAATCGAATTTCGTAGGTTCAAGTTTTGGCATGTTCACTTTGTAAGAATAGGTCGTATATCCGTCTATGGCATTGGTCGAGTCCACAGGGCAGCGATGATAGTTCAGCACTTGTGCCATGGCGGTGGCAACACATCCTGTGGGGCTTTTGGCATTGCCTATGGTTGGGCAAAACTGGTTGTAAGGTGCCATCTGATCCCATTGTGTCTTAACAAGTGGTTTTATAACGTCGGTGGGTCTTGCAGCCGCCTTCTTGTTGGTTAGTTGGTATTCCACCACCTGCTCCAAGGCTTCCTCGTAATATTGTAACCACCACTTCATGTTTTCGGGTATGTTGTTTGCGTCAAATGCTCCGGTATCGGAATAGGCGAGTACAGGAACGGCGCGGTCGTCTCCTGAAAGAATGACAAATCCTTTGTTGTCACCCATGTTGCAAACATATAGTCCTGGAGCATCTTCCTTACCTTTCAAGGTTGTCTGGAAGGTCATTTCCACCTTTTCATTGGCACGTCCCAACTTTTCCTTTGCAAAATTTCTTGCTTTTTGCAAAGCCATGTTTTTCGTCACGGGGTTTGCCATGGCTGCGCATGCAACAGTGGCAATCACGATGATGCTGAGCAATCTTCTCTTCATGTTTTATTGTAATTTTTCCTTGTAAAATCTTTTAAGCTGCGAAGTTACAATGTTTTTGGGAAACAAGCAAGAAAAACAAAAGGAAATGACTTTTGGAGTGCTGATTCCGTTCATGACAGGAATTGGCAGGACTTCAGTTTCTCCACAATAATAGTTTAGGGCGTGGCTGCTGCCACGCCCTAATTGTAAAGCTCATAAATGTGTGTTTGGATTATTTTTCCAAGCCTTCGGCTGACATCAGCAGGTCAACGAGTGGCTTGTCCTTGTAGTCGTTCTTCTCTTGGTCCCAGAAACCGAAGTCTGCATCGTAGCACCAAGTGGTCCAAGCAATGTCGAACTCGTCGAATACGCTCAGCATGTCCTTGGTCCATTTGTATGCCAACTCTCTATCTACAGGCTCATAGACACCCCATTCTCCACAGAAGAGTTGCAGGTTGTATTTCTTTGCCACCTCGATGGCATCCTTGAAGTCTGCGCGAATCTTGTCGATGTTCCATTCTTGTGTGGTGTATGGCTCCAATAATGGCTTGAGGGAGTCGGGAGCTGCCTCATAGTCTTCTTTCGACACGATGACACCAGGGTAGTTCACCTTGCCCTTGTACTTGCCTAAAGGTGTCCACCAAGCTCCATAATGGGTAAGAAGCATGGGGTTGTAGTAGTGGAAGGAGAGGACGATGTTCTTGTCTCCCTCTGGCACTTTCAGGTATTTCATCGTCTCGTATCCCTGCCAGCGGTTTGATCCCACTACAAGGGTGCGCTGTGGCTCACGCTCCCGCAAAGCCTTGTGTACCTTTGCCACCAACATGTTCCATTGTTCATGGTCGTCTGCCACAGGCTCGTTCATGAACTCGTATGCCACGGAGTCGGTGCTGAAGCCTTTCAGTGCGTCAGACAATTGGTACCACATGTTGATGAGACCTTGTTGTGCCTCCTCGGAAGTGAATAGGGTATTGCCGTCGCCGCCTTCGTTCACGGCATTGAAATAGTGCGAGCGGATGATGTGCAGGTCAACGATGGCGCGCAGATGGTGCTTGCCTGCCAATTGCAAGGCGTTGGTCAGCAGGTCCCATGCCTCAGGCAGCTTGTTTCCTTCTTCATCCCAGAATTGCACTTCGTCGATGGGTATGCGCACGAAGTCGAAGCCAAGTTGTTCCAGGCGCTCGAAGTCATCTTCTTGGATGTGTTGCTGGCGTTTCTCACCACGTTCTTCTGATTGTGACAGCCAGTGGCTCAGGTTGGTGCCGCGTCTGATGCGGAAGTTGTTCTGTTCGTCGGTGCTCTCTTCCTTGGATGTGCATGCCGTCATGGTCCACATCGCGGTGGCTACAAGTGCCACCATAAATAGAATCTTTTTCATCGTGTTTTTTGTGTTTATAGTGTGTTGTCTTTCATGATTTTCAAACATCCTGCTGTGATTTGCAAAAATAACAACTTTTTTTGAATTGTGCCAATATTCCATGAAAAACATGTGAATCAAAGAATCTATGTCCTCGGTAATGAAAACAAAAACTTCGTTATTTGTTTTGCATTCCGCTCGGTTTGCACTCTTTTGCTTCGCGAAAGTAGGCTGCGCCTCGGTAATGAAAACAAAAACTTCGTGTTTTGTTTTGCATTCCGCTCGGTTTGCACTACTTTTGCAGAATGGAAGCAGAACTCCGGCTTGTCGCTGGCATCCATGAGATGCGAGAGGAAAGTCCGGGCAGCATAGGGCGCCCTACTTCTGAAAATGGAAGCTGTTGGCGACAGCAGGTTAGGACAGAAGAAAACAACCGCCTTCCTGATGGGAGGCAAGGGTGAGAAGGTGGTGTAAGAGACCACCAGCCAGTGGGTGATCACTGGGCTGTGTCCACTGGGGGCTGCAAGTTCGCGTAAACCGTCGCCCGAGGGTTGCCCGCCCGATTTGCGATGGAGGGTAGAACGCTTGAGCCGAGGGGTGACCCGAGGCGTAGATAAATGACAAGCATTGGACTTTTGGACAATACAGAACCCGGCTTATAGGAGGTCTGCTTCTTTTCTATTTGCACTAATACTTGTAGAATTACCGTTTTTCATGGCTCGAATAACATTTGGCAAGCTTCTCGATTTCTTCCGAAAGGATATATGGCTCATACAAAAAGAGGATGTGGGCACGCTTCTCTTTTTTGGCGTCAATATCCTGCGCACCATCATTCTTGCCATCAGAAGCTTCACCGACTCTCGCATCACAAGGACGGCGGCGGCTCTCTCGTTCTCGTCGATGATGGCAATCGTTCCCATGGTGGCTGTCGTCTTTGCAATATCAAGGGGTTTCGGCATTTCCAAATATATCGAACAGTGGTTTGCAAACCTTCTCTCAAGCCAGCCGCAGGTGGCTGAAGCCATAATCGGATTTGTGAACTCTTATCTCGTGAATGCAAAAAGCGGGGTGATTCTTGGGTTTGGATTCATTGTGATGCTCTACACTGTAATCATGCTTATCAGCAATGTGGAGACCGCTTTCAACGATATATGGAAAGTGAAGTATTCCAGGGGGATAATGAACACCATCATCGACTATGTGGCATTCTTCTTCCTGTTGCCTATTGTCGTGGTTCTCACGTCGGGCGTGTCTCTCTTCGTAAGCACTTCTTCTCAACAGATGGGCGAATTTGTGGCTCCTATCGTGAAGTTCCTCATCAGCATATCGCCCTATGTCATCATGTGTGTGATGTTCATCTTGCTTTATATGCTGATGCCCAACACAAAGGTCTATTTCTCAAGTGTGCTGTGGCCGGGAATTCTCGCTGGTGTAGCCATGCAGATGCTTCAGTTGCTGTATATCCACTCGCAGTTGTGGGTCAGCAGCTACAATGCTATTTATGGCTCTTTCGCAGCCTTGCCGCTCTTCATGCTGTGGGTGCAGTTCTCATGGATTATTTGTCTCTTTGGGGTGCATCTTTGCTACACCATACAGAACATGGAGCAGCTTTCGCCAATGCCGCACAACGACAAGGTGGGAAATCAAAACAGGATGGTGCTGTCGGCTATTGTTCTCGGCATTATTTGTAGAAGGTTCAAAAAAGGAGAGAAGCCGTGTTCTCTCATCCAACTCAAAAAGGAAACTTCCATTCCTGTACACATCATTAGCGAACTGATAGAAAGCATGATGGAGGCAAGGCTCGTGGTGGATGTGGCAGGAGGCGACAAGGACAAAACCAGCAGATTTATGCCGGCAGAGGATATTGCCAACATCACAGTGGGGATGATGGTGGACAGACTTGACAAAATAGGGGCATGGCCCATAGGTGTGACAAGCTTGGATGACCTTATATCCAATAGTGAGGAATGGACCAAGGTGGCTCAACTAAGGGATGGCTACATCAAAAAGCTTGCCGACTTCAAAGTCACTGATCTTGATATTTCATTACATCGGTGATGTAGCGCTCTATCGCTTCGTTGTTCATGCGGCTCATGCGTATCTTTCTCACAAGAAGGGTGAGAAGATAGTATGCCAGACAGAGCAGCAAGCCGCAGCCTGTTGCTATTAGTGTGTTGCGGACTGTTGTCTCATAGAAGGCTATCACCACAAACGGGATGATGAAAATGATGGAATATATGGTGTATTTCTTCTTCAGTGAGTCGATGTCGTCGATTACAGCTTGCTTGTCGAAGAGATAGTCGTCGAATTCTTCCTCACTCACTCCGTAGTCTTCCAGTTTGGGAAAACCAGCCTCTTCGCGATGCTCGGCTATCACCTTGCGCACGCGGTGCTCCATGTCGTCTATTTGAATTTCCATAGCCTTGAAAGGGTTTTTATTGTGCGAAGATACTGCAATTTGTCGTTTCTAACAAATAAAATTTTGTGTAATTCAAAATTTAGAGTAATTTTGCCATGTTTTTCAACAAAACCGTAATAATATGGAATTACCCGACTTCATGTCATACTCCGACAAGTTCTCCCCCAAGGGGTTTGTCGATAAGATTTCTAAAATAGCCAAAAGGGCTGGTTCCAAACTGGTATTTGCTGCCTTGGTGCTGTTCTATACTCTGCAGAGCAAGAATGTGCCGGTCAAGGACAAGGCAATGATTATTGGTGCATTGGGCTACCTCATCAGTCCCCTCGACGTGCTGCCTGATGCCATTCCAATCGTGGGGCTGAGCGATGACCTCTCGGTGCTCCTCTTTGTGGTCAGCAAGGTTTGGGGAGACGTGCCAGAGGATGTCAAGACGAAAGCCAAGGAGAAACTTTCGGAATGGTTCGATGAGGATGAACTTATGGAAGTGGACGAGTTCTTGAACGAAAAGATGGCTAAGGAGGAAATGGATAAACAAGATTAGTGTCTTTCAAGGAAAAGGACAAGCAAGAATTATTTTTTTCTCTGAGTAAAAATAAAAAAGTCTCCCTCGCATCTTAGGATGGAGGGAGATTTTTCATTATCGTTGTCCTTGCTTTATTTATTTGTTGGGATGCAAGAACATCTCTTTGCAGGAAAATTGCTTAGATGATGCCTTGTGCCATCATTGCCTTTGCCACTTTCAGGAAGCCTGCCACATTGGCGCCTTTCACATAGTTGATGTAACCGTCGCTCTCGGTACCGTATTTCACGCAGTTGGCATGAATGTCGTTCATGATGTCGTGAAGCTTGGCATCCACTTCCTCGCGGCTCCAGTGCAGACGCTCTGAGTTCTGGCTCATTTCCAGACCCGACACTGCCACACCACCGGCATTGGCTGCCTTTCCAGGTGAATAGAGTATCTTGGCATCTTGGAACACCTTGATTGCCTCTGGGGTAGATGGCATGTTGGCACCTTCGCTCACGGCAATCACGCCATTGCTTACCAGTGTGCGGGCGGCGTCGCCGTCAATCTCGTTCTGTGTGGCTGATGGCAGTGCGATGTCGGCTTTCTCGCCCCATGGCTTGGCACCTTCCACATATTTCACACCGTATTCCTCAGCATATTCGCGGATGCGGCCACGCTCCACATTCTTCAGTTCCATGATCCAGTCGAGCTTCTCGCGGTCGATGCCATCGGGATCGTAGATGTAACCATCGGAGTCTGACATTGTCACCACCTTGGCACCAAGTTGGATGCACTTCTCCACAGTGTATTGGGCTACATTACCACTACCAGAGACGAGGACGGTCTTGCCCTTGATGTCGATGCCGCGAGTCTTGAGCATGTTCTGGAGGAAATATACGTTACCATAACCAGTTGCTTCTGGACGGATGAGTGAACCGCCGAACTCAAGGCCCTTGCCAGTGAGCATGCCAGTGAACTGATGGGTGAGCTTCTTGTACATGCCGAACATGAAGCCTACTTCGCGACCACCTACACCTATGTCGCCTGCTGGGATGTCCTCATCGGCTCCAACATGACGGTAAAGCTCGGTCATGAAGGCTTGGCAGAATCTCATCACCTCGGCATTGCTCTTGCCACGGGGCGAGAAGTCGCTACCACCCTTTGCTCCACCCATTGGAAGTGTGGTGAGGGAGTTCTTGAATGTTTGCTCAAAAGCGAGGAACTTCAAAATTGACAGGTTCACCGAAGCGTGGAAACGGATACCGCCTTTGTACGGGCCTATCACGTTGTTGTGCTGGATGCGGTAGCCCATGTTGGTCTGAACGTTGCCTTTGTCGTCTATCCATGTCACACGGAATGAAACAATTCTGTCGGGAATGCAGAGGCGCTCTATCAAGTTGGAACGCTCAAACTCGGGGTGCTTGTTGTACTCTTCTTCGATGGTACCTAATACCTGACTCACTGCCTGGATGTATTCAGGCTCATTTGGAAATCTTTGTTGAAGATTCTCTACAACTTTTGATGCAATCATAATCTTTTTACTTTGTTTGTTGTTATTGTTTAAAAATGTTTCTCCTTTTTTTGACGGTGCAAAGGTAAACATTTTATTTTTACCACCAAACAAAATGATAGATTTATTTTAGAAAAACATGAAAAAAGTCACAAAAACGCTCGTTTTTCAAATAAAAAGCAATTTTTTGTACGTTTTTTATGGGTTTTTTGATACTTTTACATATTTTGGTGTGACAAAGTGTTGTCAAGGTTTGGTGGGGCGTCTTTCGTTGCCTTTCTTTTCCTTGCCTTTATTCTTTTGCCTTTTGTCTTGATGGCCTCCGTGCCTACTGCGTCGTGATTTGCTGTCGTCACGTCTTCTGCCATTGCGGCTTGTGCTCACTTTCATTGGCTTGTATTCTGGAGCCTCGCCAAGACCTGCGGGTAGTGGTGTCTTCTCCACTTCATATCCCAAGAACTTCTCTATCTGCATGAAGTCGCGTATCTCTCGACCTCTTACAAGAGTGATTGCCTTGCCGTCGCGCTGGGCGCGGGCTGTCCTGCCTATCCGGTGTACATAGTCTTCTGAGTCGTGGGGCACGTCGAAGTTTATCACGGTGGCTATGTCGTCGATGTCGATGCCACGTGCCACAATGTCGGTTGCCACAAGCACGTCAACATGTCCGCTCTTGAACTGGTACATCATAGCATCTCTCTGGCTCTGGTCCAGGTCGGAGTGCATCTCGCCGCTGTTGATGTGCATCTGGCGTAGCGAGCGGTTGATGTCCTTCACCTTGAGTTTCGAACTGGCAAAGATGATTACGCGAACCAACTCGTTATTTTTAAAAAGGTGGCGCAGTATGCCTAATTTCTGGTTCTCGTGGCATACGTATGCCATCTGGCGTATGTTGTCTGCCGGACGACTCACGGCAAGTTTCACCTCCACAGGGTCTTTCAACAACGTCTTGGCAAGCTCCTCTATCTTCTGTGGCATGGTGGCAGAGAACATGATGGTCTGGCAGCTCTTAGGCAGGTGGCTTGCTATCTTCATGATGTCGTCGCTGAATCCCATGTCGAGCATCCTGTCGGCTTCGTCGAGTACGAAAAACGACACTCTGCTGAGGTCGGCGTGCGACATTGTGATGTGGCTTATCAGGCGTCCTGGGGTGGCTATCACCACGTTGGCACCCAACTGCAGGCCCTTGGTCTCCTTGTCGTAGCGTCCTCCGTCGTTGCCGCCATACACTGCCACGCTGCTGATGCCGTCGAGGTAGTAGCCGAATCCCTCCATTGCCTGGTCTATCTGCTGTGCCAGTTCGCGGGTGGGACTCATGATGATGCAGTTGATGGCGTCTTCGGGGTAGAATCCATCGTCTATGAGGCTCAGGATGGGCAGCAGGTAGGCTGCTGTCTTGCCGGTGCCGGTCTGCGCCACACCTATAAGGTCGTGACCGTCGAGTATTTCAGGGATGCATTTCTCTTGTATGGGGGTGCATGTCTCGAAGCGCATGTCATCGAGAGCGTCAAGGATGTTGTCGTTCAGATATAGTTCGTCAAATCTCATTGTTCTATTGTTGGTGATTGGGGTAGGGGGACTTGTGCCTTATGGCATGATGGTGACGCCCCGATGGTTAGTCGGGTGCTTGACGGTAGCAGAAGTATGCCACGGGTATGAATGTGAGGTTTGGCACCCACGCGGCAAGGATGGGTGGCAGACCGGCATTGATGGCAAAGGTGGATGAAACAGTCTGTAGCATGATGTAGGTGAAACTCAGCACCAGACCGATGCCGAGATACATGCCCATGCCTCCCTTTCGCTTTCGGGAGGATAGTGATGCCCCGATGATGGTGAGGATGAATGATGCCAACGATGAGGCGATGCGCTTGTGGTATTCCACTTCATATTGCACCACGTAGCTCGAACCGCGACTCTGCTGCTTTGAGATGTAGTCGAGCAGCTCTGGACTGGTGAAAGTCTCCTGCTGGCCTTTGGAATATACCAAGTCGGCAGGCTCCATCATGATCAGTGTGTCTTGTTGGTAACCTTGGGTGATTTCTTCTTTCAGACCTTTCAATTCGCGTATCTTCCAGTTGGATGCCTTCCAGTGGAATTTGGAGTCGCTGATGGTGTCGTATTGTACCTCGGTGGCTGTCATGTGGCTAACCAACTTCTTGTTCTCAAACTTGTCAAGGCAGAAGCCATAGCCGCACTTGCGGGTGTTGTCGTAGAACTGGATGTAGGCTATCACGCCAGGACCCACTTGCAACTGCACGTTCTCCGCCGATGTGTTCTTGCGCTTGTTCTTGTATAGGGTTTCGAAGTTGTGGCGTATCACCGTGCTGTGTGGTATGACGTAGGCTCCCAAGTAGAAGGAGACTAAGGAAATGATGACGCATGAGAACATATAGGGACGTAGCAACCGCTTGAACGACATCCCGGAAGCGAGTATGGCTATTATCTCTGAGTTTCCTGCCATCTTGGAGGTGAAGAAGATGACGGCGATGAATACGAACAGGGGACTGAAGAGGTTGGCGAAATAGGGCACGAAGTTGACATAGTAGTCGAACACGATTGCCTTTAGTGGAGCATTGTATTGCGAGAACTTTGCAAGGTTCTCGTTCACGTCGAATACTATGGAGAGCGAAATGATGAGGACGATGGCATATATATACGTGCCTATGAATTTCTTCATGATATACCAGTCCATCCGCTTCATGTAGGGCTTTGGTGTGAGCCATTTCAGCAGGGTGCCGGCATTGCGGAGCCATCCCCACGCCTTGCGGGAGAAGCTTCTGATGCCTCGCCATGCTTTCAGTGCCTTGATGTGCTTGCGGATGGTTGCTCGTTTCATGCCGTCTGCTGTCTTAGATGCGTCTGCCCAATTGCTCTATTATACCGGATTTCCATGTGGTGAAGTCGCCGGCGATGATATGCCGGCGGGCGTCGCCCACAAGGCGTAGGTAGAAAGCAAGGTTGTGGATGCTGGCTATCTGCAAGGCAAGTAGTTCTTGTGCCTTGAAAAGATGGTGCAGGTATGCCTTGGTGTGTATCCGGTCCACCTCGCATCCGTCGGGGTCGATGGGAGTGAAGTCGTTTTCCCATTTCTTGTTGCGCATGTTCATTGTGCCCTCGTAGGTGAATAGGTTGGCGTTGCGCCCGTTGCGTGTGGGCATCACGCAGTCGAACATATCCACGCCGCGCTCTATGCTTTCCAATATGTTTTGGGGTGTGCCCACGCCCATTAGGTATCGGGGACGGTCCTTGGGCAGTATGCCGTTCACCACTTCCACCATCTCATACATCACCTCTGTTGGCTCGCCCACGGCAAGACCTCCGATGGCATAGCCGTCACAACCCTTGTCTGCCACAAAGTGGGCAGACTCTGTGCGCAGGTCTTTGTATGTGCAGCCCTGGACAATGGGGAACAGACTCTGGCTGTGGCCGTAGAGTGGGGCTGTCTGCTCCACTCGTTTCAGGCAGCGGTCGAGCCAGCGGTGGGTCAGGGCGAGGCTTTTCTTGGCATAGCTGTAGTCGCTGGTTCCTGGAGGGCACTCGTCGAACGCCATCATTATGTCGGCGCCTATCACACGCTGTGTGTCAATCACGTTTTCTGGGGTGAAGAAGTGCTTGGAACCGTCGATGTGGGAGCGGAACTCGCAACCTTCTTCACGGAGCTTGCGAATGCCGGTGAGCGAGAATACCTGAAAGCCGCCTGAATCGGTGAGTATGGGGCGGTCCCAGGTGTTGAAACGGTGCAGACCGCCTGCTGCTCGCAGGATGTCAAGACCTGGGCGCAGGTACAGGTGGTAGGTGTTGCCTAATATGATCTGGGCATGCACCTCGTCGCGCAATTCCCTGAAATGCACGCCCTTCACACTGCCACAGGTGCCTACGGGCATGAATATGGGTGTCTCGATGGTTCCGTGGTCGGTGGTTATCTTTCCGGCGCGGGCATCGCTATATGGGTCTGTGTGCTGTAGCTCGAAGGTCATCTCACTTGTCGTTGTCTTCTTCCACTTTCAGTGTCACAGGGTTGTCCACCAGTTCGTCGGTAAGGGCAAAGTCCCACACGTCTTTCACATTCTCCACATAGTGGAATTCCACGCCCTTGAGGTAGATGGCTGGTATCTCGTCGATGTCTTTCTTGTTTTCCTTGCACATCACGATGTCGGTGATGCCGGCACGCTTTGCAGCAAGTATCTTCTCCTTGATGCCGCCCACGGGGAGCACTTTGCCGCGCAGGGTTATCTCACCGGTCATGGCGGTCTTTTGCCTCACCTTGCGCTGTGTGATGGCGGACGCTATCGAGGTGGCAATGGTGATGCCTGCCGATGGACCGTCCTTTGGGGTGGCTCCCTCTGGCACGTGGATGTGTATGTTCCATTGGTCGAAAATGCGGTAATCTACATGAAGGGTGTCGATATGCGCCTTCACGTATTCCAATGCGATGACAGCCGACTCCTTCATCACGTCGCCAAGGTTGCCGGTGAGGGTGAGTTTGGCTCCTTTTCCCTTGCTCAGCGAGGTTTCGATGAATAGTATCTCGCCACCCACGCTCGTCCATGCCAGTCCGGTCACCACGCCTGCGTATTCGTTGCCTTGGTAGATGTCGCGGTAGAATGGGGGCTTGCCCAAGAGGTCGTCGAGCTTGTCGGGTGTGATTTTGGTATATGGCAGTTCTCCGTCGCGAGCCTTGATGAAAGCCAACTTGCGGAAGGCTTTGTTCACTTGCTTCTCCAACTGTCTGACACCGCTCTCACGGCTGTATTGCTCGATGATTCGCTCTATTGCCAACTTGGTGAAGGTGGGCTTGTCATCCAGTGTGGATAGTCCGGTATTCTCAAGTTCGCGGGGCACCAGGTGGCGCTTGGCTATTTCTATTTTCTCCTCTGTGATGTATCCGCTCACCTCAATGATTTCCATGCGGTCGAGCAGGGGGCGGGGAATGGTGTTCAGGTCGTTGGCTGTGGCAATGAAGAGCACCTTCGACAGGTCGTAGTCGATGTCGAGGTAGTTGTCGTGGAAGGCGTTGTTCTGCTCGGGGTCGAGCACTTCGAGAAGTGCCGAGGCAGGGTCTCCGTTTATGGTGTGCTGGGTCACCTTGTCTATCTCGTCAAGGATGAACACTGGGTTCGACGAACCTGCCTTCTGTATGCTCTTGATGATGCGGCCTGGCATGGCTCCCACGTAAGTGCGACGGTGTCCGCGAATCTCCGACTCGTCGTGTAGTCCGCCTAATGATATGCGGACATATTTGCGCTTCATGGCTGAGGCGATGCTCTTGCCGAGGCTGGTCTTGCCCACGCCTGGAGGGCCATAGAGGCAGATGATGGGCGATTTCAGGTCGCCGCGTAGCGAGAGCACGGCGATGTGCTCCAAGATGCGCTCCTTCACCTTCTCCATGCCATAGTGGTCGCGGTTGAGTATGCGCTCGGCACGCTTCAGGTTCATGTCGTCGATGGTGTATTCGCCCCAAGGCAGACCTACCATTGTCTGAAGGTAGTTTATCTGGATGCTGTAGTCGGGACTTTGTGGGTTGAGCGTGTCGAGCTTGTCAAGTTCTTTGTAGAATACCTTCTCCACATCGTCGCTCCATTTCTTGTTCGACGCTTGCTCTATCAGCTCCAGGCGCTCGGGTGAGCCTTCGCCGTTGCCAAGCTCTTCCTTGATGTTCTTTATCTGCTGCTGGAGGAAGTATTCGCGCTGCTGTTCGTCGATGTCCTCTCGGGTGCGGATGCGGATGTTCTGCTTCAACTCCACAAGCTGCATCTCCTTGTGAATGACTTTCAGAAGTGCAAACACGCGCTCCTTTGTGGAAGGGCAACGGAGCAGATCTATCTTGTCGGTGATGCTGAATGGCATGTTGGAACTGACGAAATTCACGGTCACCACATTGTTGGTCATGTTGGTTAGTGCGAATTGCGACTCGTCGGGTATTTCGTCGTTTTTCTTTATAAACTCGATGGAGATGCTGCGCAGGTCTTCCACCGCAGCCTTGAATTCTGTATCGTCGTGTTGTGGCAGCAGCTCTTGCTCAGGCTGGGTAAGCCCGGTGAGGAAGGGGCGAGTGCGCTTGAGTCCAAGCAACTTGCACTTGCCCAACCCTTGTACGATGGCTGTCAGGTTGCCACTGGCTCCTGGCATTTCCAGGACGCGGATGATTTTGGCATATACGCCGATGTCGTAAAGGTCGGATGCCGAAGGATTGTCTATTGACGGGTCCTTCTGGCAGAATATTGCTATTACTTCATTGGGGGAGTCGTGTAGCTTCTTTACGAGGTTGATGCTCGTGGGGCGACCCACAAGCACGGGCGATATCACGCCAGGAAACATCACCATGTTGCGGGTGGCGAGAATGGGTATTTCACCATTTACGTCAACCTCGAAGAGTTGGCGGATGTCTCCTTCGTAATCCGCTATCATTTGGAATGCACTTGGTTGTTCTCTATCCATATTTTATAGTGTCAATTCAAATCAGCAGCAAAGGTAGTGCAAAAAAATGATTATTTTGTGTGATTGATACCTTTTTTGATTAATTTTGCATAGTTGATAAAAAATATTTATGCCTAACACGTTTTTCAGATTTCAAAGGTTTGTCGTTCATCAAGAGAGGTGCGCCATGAAGGTGGGTACCGACGGCGTGCTGATTGGTGCATGGGCGAAGGGGGGAAGACGGGTGCTCGACATAGGCACGGGTACAGGACTTGTGGCATTGATGATGGCTCAACGATATCGGCAGGCTCGCGTCGATGCCGTCGATATCGACCCTGAATGTTGCTTGCAGGCTGAGGAGAATGTGGCTGATTCTCCATTTCCCGATAGGGTGGAGGTGTTCTGCTCTCCAGTGCAGACGTTCGCTAATGATGACGCGAGGAAAGGACTTTATGATGCAGTGGTGAGCAATCCTCCTTTTTTCGATAATGCTCTTAAAGCTCCTGATTCGTCGCGGAGGATGGCGCGTCATACCGATTCCTTGCCTTTTGCAGAATTGTTTCAGGCTGTCAGCGTGGTGATGGCTCCATTGGGGGAGTTCTCCGCCATCATACCTTTCGACTACAAGCTGATGTTTGAAAGGGAGGCTGCAGCAGCTGGTCTTTTTCTCACAAGATCGTGTGCCGTGAAAACCACTCCAACCAAGAATCCAAAGAGATACTTGCTGGCGTTCAGAAAGCAACATTCTGATTTTGTGGAGGTGGCAGAGGAGGTGCTTGAAGTATCGCCAGGATGCAGGTCTGCTTGGTACAGACAGCTTACATCTGATTTTTACCTGTAGGTTGGGGGAGGTCAGCGGGTAAGCCGCCGCCAAAGCTTCTTGTTGAATGCCATCACGTTTCTGCCGCTTCTATGCAAGTTGCTGTTCATGTCGCTGAAGTCGTTTAGTAGCTCGCTGACGGCACTTTGAACAATGTTGGGAGTCAACTTTCCTAAGTCTTCTGCTTCTTGGTTGCATACCATGCGTATGCCGTTCTCTTTCACTGCCACTTCTATTTCCTTGCCCATGATGATGGGGTCGCCGTCAAAATGTACAGGACCTTCTTTCGGACGCCTTATGAGCACTTTCTTTGCCTTGAAGGTCTTCACCTTGCTGCTTTTTCCCAAAGTCTTGTTCATAAGGTCGAAACTTACCTGGGGGGCGTCAAGAATGCTGAATGGCTCCATTACGATGATGTCGAGAAAACCATCGCTCATGGAGGCTTGGGGTGCTATGTAGGCATTGTTGCCATATTGGGAGGCGTTGGCGCAGGTTATGAGGTATGCCTTGTAGCTGTGTGTGCCTGTCTCGTCTTCTATTATGTAGGTCTGGGGCTTGTAGCGCAATCCTTCGTGCAGCACCTCTTCCATGTATTTCAACGGGCCACGCTGCTTCACCTGGGAGAATTTCTGGCTTATGAAAGCATCGAAACCAAGTCCGCAGGTGCAAAAGAATGGGTGGTCGTTGATGGTGCAGTAATCCATTTCGTGCGTATGGAAGGCATTCAGAATCTCTATCGACTTGCGTATGTTGATGGGAATGGACAAGTGGCGCGCAAGACCATTGCCAGAACCGCAAGGCAACAGTGCCATGGCGGTGTCGCTGCCTATCAAGCCGCAACCAACTTCGTTGATGGTGCCGTCGCCGCCTACTGCCACTACGACGTCATATCCTTCCTCGCAGGCTTCGCGAGCTATTTCTGTGGCATGACCAGCTCGTTCTGTGTACCTTATTTTATATTCAAACTTGTCCTTGTCGATATGCTCGTCTATCAACTTCGCAAATCCTGACTTCTTTATGGAGCCGGAAATGGGATTCATGATGAACAATGACTTCATGCTTTTTTCTTCTGCTTGTTTAAGTGCTGCAAAATTAAGAATAATCAGTCATTATGATAACATTTATACCCTTTTTTTTGATATAAAGCATTTTCTTTTGAAAAAATGTGGGAATAATAGGCTTTTTTTACTACCTTTGCAGCCTAATTAGAAATTTTTAAGTAGGTGTCCTAAAATAAACGATGGTATCCATAGAACATAAAAGACCTTCGTGCGCCTACTTGATAAATATGTTTAATATTTGAATACCTACTTATTATAATGGGACTATTGCAAGAAAGGTTCAAAAGCTATCGTGAACCTCAGAAATACATGGAAATGGGTGTTTATCCTTATTTCAGGTCAATTTCTGGAAAACAAGGCACTGAGGTCGAAATGGAAGGCAAAAAGGTGTTGATGTTCGGATCGAACGCTTATACCGGACTGACAGGAGACCAAAGAATTATTGATGCTGCCAAGGAAGCACTCGACAAATACGGGTCTGGATGTGCTGGAAGCCGGTTCTTGAATGGAACAGTTGACCTGCATGTCCAACTTGAAAAGGAACTTGCTGAATTTGAGCGGAAAGACGATGCGCTTTGTTTCTCTACTGGTTTCTTTGTTAACTCGGGCGTACTTGCAGTAATCTGTGGTAGGGAGGACTATATCATTTGCGACGAGAGAGACCATGCAAGTATCGTGGATGGTAGAAGATTGTCGTTTGCCAAGCAACTGAAATTCAAGCACAACGACATGGAGGATCTCGAAAAGCAATTGCAAAAATGTGAACCCAACGCGATCAAGCTAATTGTTGTAGATGGCGTGTTCTCTATGGAGGGTGACTTGGCTAACCTGCCGGAAATCGTAAGGCTCAAGAAAAAATACAATGCTTCCATTATGGTTGACGAGGCTCATGGTATTGGTGTCTTCGGAGACGAGGGCCGTGGCGTGTGCGACCATTTCGGCGTAATCGACGATGTAGATATCATAATGGGTACTTTCTCGAAAAGCATGGCAAGCATAGGTGGTTTCGTGGCTGCTGACGCTGATACCATCAATTATCTGAGACATACTTGCCGCACTTATATCTTCAGCGCTTCAAACACTCCTGCAGCCACCGCTGCTGCTCGTGAGGCATTGCATATCATTAGAAAAGAACCGGAAAGAAGGGCAAAGTTGTGGGAAACTACCAACTATGCTCTTAAGAGATTCCGTGAGGAGGGCTTTGAAATTGGTGATACCGAAAGTCCTATCATCCCTCTGTATGTAAGGGATGTTGACAAAACCTTCATTGTAACCAAACTCGCTTTCGACAACGGAGTGTTCATCAATCCTGTCATTCCACCAGCTTGTGCTCCACAGGACACACTCGTAAGGTTTGCACTGATGGCTACCCATACCATCGACCAGGTGGAAAAGGGTGTTCAGGTGCTCAAGAAAGTATTTGTAGAGCAGAATATCATCAAATAGATTTTGCCGACTTAGGTTTTCAAGTCATCTTTTTGTATGGCTGAAGGGGGCGTGAATGCGGTTTTCTTGAAAAATAAACTCCAAAATGCTCCAAATCTTCAAAAGATGGTAAAATAAATGCTCTTTTATTTGCAAGGTCAAAATAATATTTATACCTTTGCACCGCAATTCTGAAAAGGGATGGCATTCGGGGTGTAGCGCAGTCCGGTAGCGCACCTGGTTTGGGACCAGGGTGTCGCAGGTTCGAATCCTGTCACCCCGACAAATGCTAATTTGAAGTGCTTGATTTTCAAGCACTTCCTTTTTTTTTAACAGGCTTTCTGCACAAATTCTGCACAAATTTTCTAAAAACCTGCACAAAAGGGGGTGTCCAGAGGGGGTGCTTGACAGGGTTAAACACCTACCAAATATCTTGAACATTTTTGGCCTATGGCATGCAAGGGGCGATGTTAACCCCTCCAGTCCCACGAATGGGAGATGATTTATTTTTATCTTCATTTGAACGCGCTTTAAAATTTGACTTGATTTACATTATATAAGTATTGATATATTGGTCGGCTAAGGAAAAAAGTTTCTTGATGGTGTTGAACTGCTTCCTGATGCTTGCCCCGTCAATGAGACGGATGCCGAAACAGTCGGGTATCATCGGAAGCGTGGAGAGAGACCAACACTTCCAGTTGTCATCATACTCATCGGGGGATTTCAGGCAGCACAGGTGACCGAAAGTCCACGTCACTTGGTAGCCGTTGCCCTCGAAATAACCTTCACATCGGCGCGTGGCACCGATGACCCTGGCGATTTCCTGCGCCACGCTGGGCTTTTCCGCAATACATACTTTCATGTCCTTCGTTCTTAATATTATCGGATTGAAATGGGGCCTTGCCTATAACGGACAAGACCCCGTGGCCAAACAATCCAAGTACTTCCTTTGTCCCCTGAAGCCTACCAAACCAATCATTGTTTGATTCGGAGCGAATATCTTGAATTTCATTCTACCATTTCTCGCCATGGCATAGTTCAAGTAAACTTGACTCTGCTCATTTGGCTTACCGAAATGGTTTGGTGCTTTCGGGAAAGCCTGGTTGATACCGATGTCTGCCGCCTCACAAGCCTGAAGGATAAAGTTTCAAATATAAAGCGCGTGGCTCATTTCGGCATAACAAAGTTAGCTCTTTTGATATGTGCTTGAAAACAAAAGCAAGCAAAAAACGAAAAAATGTGTTTTTTAGGGATTTTATAGGGGTTTTGAACACCAATTGACGAGTTTTGAGCGCGATGTGTACGTAACCTCAACTCTGTTCTTTTTGCTATTTTGGGGGTGCCATTAAAGAAATTATTGAAAAGAAATCTGAACATGTCCCACGATATGAGCCAACTTATGCATAACTTTGCAGATAAATGTGCGAAGGAAGGCGGCACCTCAGCAAAAGAACAAGTTTCTTCTGCGTTCGGCTTGCACTTCCTTTGCGGAAAATTAAGAAAACCATGAAAGAAAAGAAAGAACGTTTTATAGAGCTGCTGCGCTCTACAGGGAGGCAGGGCATCGAGGAGGTCATAGGCTATCTGGAAAAATCGGGGTTCTTCGCAGCTCCTGCATCAACCAAGCATCACCTGAGCTTCGAGGGTGGCCTGATGGAACATTCCATGAATGTCTATGATATGGCCATGGCCTTGCGAGGGCCGATAGTTGCCATGAAGACAGGGGTAGGGGAGAGACTCCCCGAAGATAGCATCATCATCGCCGCCTTGCTTCATGACATCTGCAAGGCCAACATCTACAAGAAAACACAGAAATGGAACAAGAACGACCAGGGCCAATGGGAACAGCATGACACTTACGAGACTGATTATTCTCGCATGCCTGTCGGACACGGAGAGAAATCGGTGATTATGCTGCTGAGCCTGGGTCTGAAGCTGACCCTCGACGAGACGGTGGCCATCCGCTGGCACATGGGCGCATGGGACTTGGCCTTCCAGAGCTATGAGGCGAAGAGCAACATCAACGAGGCCGACAACCGCTATCCGCTGCTGTCGCTTATCCAGTCGGCTGACAACATGGCCACGCATATCTTGGAACTGTAAGCAGGAATTATGATTGACTTTGACGCTATCTGGCGGTTTCAGGACGAGGTTAGGACGGTGGTGAATGCCTGCCTCGGTGACTGCATTTGGAACCTGAATTACAACCCTGGCCGGCAGTGCATAGAACTGGAGTTGGAACGGCATCTTGATGACGAGGAACAAGAACTGTTGTCGAGCCAGCTCACCCTTCCGGCTGACTACGATGGAGAGAGTGACAACGGGTCTATGTTCGTGATTTATCCCTGGTAGTATGAATTTCTAATGGTTTATGATAAAAGAGATATGGACAAGATAACAGACAACATCAAAAACGAAAAAGTAAAAGAGTATTTCGACCAAGTGACACAAGGACAACGTCCCACTTCTCAAATATCTCCAGATGAATATGAGGAGGGCCTGAGACAAGTGCTTGACAATTTGGACACAGTACTGGCTGATGGCCGGGCTGAGGTGGCAAGACGTCAGATTGGTACATCCCCTTTGTAATTCTTGGCACAGCTTTTGCTTAAAAATGGACAAATAAAATCTATCAATATGGACTTAATGAATTTCACCAGAGTTAGTTTCCATCAGATACTCACTTTAATAGAAAGAGACGATGGAAACAAAAAGAACAAAACTTTGGAGAAGGAAGCAGGGCTTCCGAGTATTTAAGGCTCGAATGATCTATTATGCGTCTTTCGAGCGCGAATGTCACTATGCTGACGGCAGTCATCACATCCCATTGCACTGGTTTGAGTTGGCAAAGGAACCTTGGACGTATGCCTATCGTTCCACTGGAACTCCGTGCAGTTGTATTTTGTGCCGTGGCATGAAGTATGACCGTTTGGGCTTTAAACGTGAAACCCGGCGTATAATCAATGAGTGTCTTGATTGAGTAGAATAACAAAGAGGACAGTTTCCAATCGGAGCTGTCCTCTTTGTTATTCTGAGAGTGATGTCTTATGAAATCTCGATGGCCTTGGCGGCTTTCTTCTCCTCTTTCTCCACCTTCGGCAGAGTGACGGTCAGGATGCCGTTCTCTACCTTGTCCTCATCCTTGTGTTCCATCTTGTTCTCAATGGCGATGCAGAGATTGCCGTCGTCGTTGATACTCACTCGGCAATATTCTTTCTTGATGCCCGGAGCGGCCAGCTCCATCGTGTAGGCACTCTCATCTTCTTTCACATTTACGGCAGGTGCTGTAGTGTTGGCACGAGGCATAAGATCTGTGTTCAGAAAGTCTTCAAATAGTGTTGGGAACCATCCATTTTTAAACATTACTGGTAACATAATCCTTACCTCCAAATTATATTTTAGTAATACGATGTTGTTTGAGATAACCTTGGATAACTCCTTGGCTCTCACCCTACTTGTTGCAATAAGCATGCCATTGCCCTTGAAGTGACAAGATGTCACTCTTTGTTGACAAATTGTCTAAGCTTGGTGGGCTTTTCGGCCAAATCCTCACAGACAGCCTTTCCTTGGGCTTCCTGCCATTCGTGTATGACCAACATTTTCCATCGCGAAGGTAAAGCGGCCAGGAAATGCGACAAGTACCGGCATCCTTCGTAAGCCTATTTCCAGGATATTCCACTGGCAGCCTTCCACAGTTTTCTTTCAAAAACTGGGTATTCCAGATGAATATCCCGCAAATTCCTTGTCTTCCATTTCCCTTGAAGTCCGCCTATTGGGTGCGATGTAAAAAGTTTATACCCGACGGCATACAGCCAATAAAAAAAACTGCCCATGAGGGGCAAAGCAAAAAGTAAAAAAGTTTACCCCTCTGGCTCCAGTCAATAAAAACCAAAACATCAACCCCAACCCCCAAAACCACCGCCTTATGATACGTTTCGCACTATATGACTACATACCACAAAGGTTCCTCAATAGAGCGACCTTTGAAGAGATAGACCTCCACCGCCGCATTTTGGATTTCAAGGACGGTAAGGGATATGCCACACGTTGGGCGGCAAAAGAGATGGGATATGCCCTCTCTGACATGGACTTGTCAGACACCTACATCGTC
>ONAG01000143.1 GCA_900315745.1 uncultured Prevotellaceae bacterium | reverse complement strand
CTGTCACCCTGCTGACTTCGACGTATCAACTGCTCCATCCCTGTATATGTTCGTTGCGGGTCGCTCCTGCCTGTTCCCTATTTCAAAATCTTGACACCTCTCGCTATCTTAATGCCCCTGACAGTTTTACTATTTGTGACAGGTCTTCCCAACAAGTCATAATACACCTTTGTGGAATCTTGGCTGTTTCGCCTGTCAATGCCTGTGGATATTTCCCCAACGAAATATTTCAGAATCCTTTCATTTCCTTCTTCTGATGGTGGTTCGATACCTTCGCTGTTTTCATCTCCATCAACTATGAAACATCTGAAAGGCTCCATTAGAACACTGTCACCTGTGTGGATGAAATATTGTTCTTCTCCCCTATAATAGCGAAAGAAGCCAGACTCTTCATTCTGAGACATGGTGGTTCCAACAAAGAAAAAAGGACCTTCGCCAGCAATGGTCATTTGGCTTTTTTCCACGGTCTTGTCCAATCCGCAGAACAGTATTTTTGTGCCGTAAGCACCATATGCAAATTTCACCAAATATGGTGTGTTGGCATTCAGATGTTCAGTATTATTGTTCATGGTAAATGCCAGCCAGTTGTAGGCATATCCTTCGTAGGAAGCCGTTTGAAGCCATCCTTCAGGCATGGGACCATTGACATCTGCGGGAATCACAAAATCGACATCGAAAGGCAGAAAGACTGTCTCATGACACGGCTGGTTGGGGTCTGCTTCATCGCCACCATCATCCCTCCGTGGTGTCAGCCTCAGCATGGCATCCGTGGCGGTGAAAGCCATTGGACAGAAGAAACATGCTTCATCGGTGAGCAGTAGGCCGTCGCAGACACCGTTGCATACCACATTGGCATTGGGCAGCCCCTCCACGGTGGTGGCATCGTCGGTGTAGTAGAGGCAGTTGGGGTTGGCCGAAGAACGATCCAAGGTGATGGCCTGGACATCACGCAGGTCCAAGGCGGCTATCGTGTCGGGCACCTCCAGCATGGCGCCTTCCGTGGTCAACGTGAGTGGCTCGCCTCTCGTTGTCCAGCAGGTTAGTTCCATGGATTGTGCCGGTGCCACGAAAGGCAGGGAGGCAAGAATTGCTGCAATTATGGTCTTCATGGTTTCCATCATGTTCACGGTTTTATTATTATGATAGGCGAAAGCGGAGAAGACTGCTTCGCATTAATCTTTTTTAAATGTTTTCTTTCTCTTTCCTTCTGTACGGGGACAACACGTCCTTGCAAGTCATAGCATATGAGTCTTGATGAAATGTCGTTTGCCATCTGCCTTTCTTTGATGCCGCTACCCTGTTTGGACGAGAGGTACCACTGCTCGCCCAATGGCTCAGGAATGGAGCAGTACTGTGGTGTCTCTTCACGGCGGTCGTGCTGACATGCATGGTTGAAAGCCTCGGCCATGGATACGTAGCCGTCGCCATCTGTATCGGCATGGACAGCATTGCCCTCGGGGTCGTGGCCTGACACGGCACATGTCCAATGATAGACAAACTCATCGTATGGCCTGTCGGTGCAAGCCCATGATTCCTCACTTTCCGCACAACTGGTGGCTATGACACGATTCTCGCGACGCAACTCATCAATGAAGCCACCTGAGTGACACAATCCCAGACATAAACTAATTGATTCCACGTGGAAGGCATCAGTCAACTGGGACAGACGGGTGGCATATAGTCGCCCACCGCCCCACATCCAGGCAAACGGCTGTTGCATGCTGTTGTCGAAATCGCCATGGTCTATCATGAAGAGAAAAAGGCGGTCGTCAGGGGTGAGCCTGGCAGCCAACTCGGTGAGCGAGGCTTCCACCTGTTGCAATGTGGCCGGCAGCCACACGTCGCGCTCACCGTCACCATCGAGGTCGGCAGGAGATGAGGCGAATCCACTGCCGTCGGCAAGGAGCATGTCTCGGCCTGGCTCACCGCCGTCGCTTATCAGCAGAGTGATGTCTTGCTTGGAGAATTGATAATCTTCACGTAGTGTGCGGTAAAGAAAGGCGCAGTCATTCCAGTAGCGTTCGTGGTTCATCAACTTGTTCATGCCACCGCTGATGATGACGGCATGAACACGCCCCGTGGCCTCCTGTGCGCTGGCGGCGCAACAGAAGACCACGACACTTATGGCTGCGAGTAAGCGAGAGTACAGCCTGGTTCGCTTGAACTCTGCCGAGCAGAAGCAGACTCGACTAAAGAACAATATCGAATACAAAATGGTCTATGTTCATTTTATGATGACCTTCTTTCCATTGACAATATAGATTCCCTTCTTCAACCCGGAAGATTGGTCAGCATTGACCTTGCGGCCTTGCAGGTCGTATATGGCAGGATTTCCCATGGTGCTTGTGTTGGTCTCTACTTGAGGCACACTCATCGCGATTTCACCCATGTACTGTCCGATAAAGAAGATGGTGCCCGTTGACCGTTCGCTGATGATGTAGAGGAACGGGCGAGTAGCGTGGAAGTCAGCATATCCTGGCATGCCCGTAGATTCAGTCCCTATGATTGTGATGGCGGCAGCCTCGGTGCCTTCCTCGCTGACTTTGATTTTGGCCACCTGTTTCATCAAGCCTATGTAGGTTGATGTGTTGCAAAAATCCGAGAAGTCGGCAAAATCGGGATTGAATGCCGTGAGCATGCCCAATGCCGACATGACGGGCTTCAGGTCAATGAAAGCCTCGGTCTCGAAGCGTGGCAGTTTAAGGTCCACCACCGTGCTGCGCCCGTGGAATTG
The DNA here is from genome assembly GCA_900315745.1 of uncultured Prevotellaceae bacterium. GTDB lineage: Bacteria > Bacteroidota > Bacteroidia > Bacteroidales > Bacteroidaceae > Prevotella. Next base: position 856 of record ONAG01000143.1, on the reverse strand, counting down.
CCAGTTCTGTCCGTCCATCTGGTCGAGCACGTCGTCGATGGTCTTTCCCTGTTGCGGCAAGATGACAGTCATCAAGTAGGCTTCGTTGCCATAGGGCAGTTTGATGGCCTGATACAGGTCGTTGCTGGTATAGGCAAACTCTGCTCCCCCCATGAACTTGTCGCTTGGGATGTGCATCATGGGCACTATTGCGCCACCATTGAACGACTCTTCCTTCGTGTTGTCAGGATTGAATTTTGTCACCCATGCCCCTTTGAAGTAAAGGGCATTAAGCAAGTAACTCACGGCATCCTTGTTGAATTCATCCTTGGAGAGAATCTCCCTAATCATACCTTCCGTATGGTCGCTGCACCACTGGTTGATGACATCGCGGGTGATACCGTCGTAGAAGTCGCGTGTCTCTGGCTGCGCGTCGTAGTATTCGTTGGCTTTCTGCACGAACGGCGCCTGCAGCTCGAAGCCCCAGTGGCTGTTCACGTAGATGGTGTTGGCGATGTCGACCCTGGTCTCTTTGTCCAACTGGCCGCTCTCTGTCAGCATCTTGCGGCAGAAATTGTTGATGCCGTCGGCACCTGCCTCGCCGAAGCCCAGCACATCGTTGATTTCCTGCTGTGTCTGTCCGGCTGCACCATTGTTCAGCATGCCCAGTGCGAATGTGACGCTCAATGGTGACATGACACTGCTATTCTCACCACGAGCCTGACGGAAGAGGCGTATGGCGAAGTCATTGTTGCTCTTCACGAGTTGCCGTTCCTCATCGGTGAGGCTGATGTCATGTCGTGGGTTCTGCAGTGGTTCGCCCATGTATTGACCGATGAAGAAGATGCTTCCCGTCGAACGCTCGCTGATGATGTAG
>ONAG01000165.1 GCA_900315745.1 uncultured Prevotellaceae bacterium | reverse complement strand
GGCTCGTCCTTCAATGGAGTGAGTCTGTTTTTTGCCATAATTTATCTTTTACGTTTACGCGGTATATAATTGTTTTTCTTATCTCTATCCTTGTCCTCGTCGTCATCGTCCTTGGAGCTGGAACCGCCTCCACCACTAGATGATGGTACGATATGCGGCTGCAACAGCATTTCTGCTGCGGCTGCACCGATGACATTGGCATTCTCCAAGAATTGATTGATGCTGTCGTAACTCAGCGAATGGTCTATCTTTCCACCTGCAAAGGTGACGTTGTTTTCGTTGTCGGTGAAGGTCACTCCGCGAACGCTGCCATCGCTGTCTCGGACAAAATCCAGTGAAATGCCCTTGGGCGAAAGTACCTTGCATAAATCTTGCCATGAGCTACAACTTTTCAGGGATGCGTTCACCTCATCATAGATACGATACTTGATGACATCCTTGCCCTTCAAGCGTTCACGACGAACATTCTTCTTGCCCTTACCAAAGGTGAGTCCGTACTCTCTGGTCAAAGCCTTAGTAATGGCGGCAGACTTGCGGAAGTTACAATCTCCCATAATGGCATCGCCATCGTTATTGACTCGGTTATAGATAATGTGAACGTGAGGATGTGGTTGGTCTTGGTGACGGAACACGACGAACTGCGTGTTGACGATTCCCATCCTCCGCATATACTCTCGGGCATGCCATCAGGTCATTATTCACCTTTTCCTTATCGTTAGGCGAGAAGCTGAGTGAGATATGACCGACGAAGTTTTTGACTCCAGAACGGGCTTTTGCCTGTGCCTTGAAACTGGCAGTGATAGCGGCATTGGAAGTAAGACTTACTCCATAGGATGCCACTACAACTGCATCCTTCTTCACTATGTCGTTGGCATAGTTGACTAGTCCACCGAAGTTGTTTCCTGTATGAATCTTTGCTATCATAGTTTATCTTTCACTTATTCGGATTAGTAATTCATCGATATCATTTGCCAGATGCCGCACACGTTCTTCCATTTGAGAGAAGTGATAGATGTGTGCCTCGTGTGCCAGTTGATTCAGGTTGTTTGACATGCCTGTAAGGGAGCGAAGCAATGATGTCTCCTCTTTGGTAAAGGGTTCCTTGACATAGCCGTTGACGGTTAACTCATAAACCAACGTAGAGAGGGACATGCCTGTACGCCTACGTTTGTTCAACAGTTTCCTGTAGCTTTGTTCGTCGAAATAGACCTTGACAGGATGAAGCCGCTGCTCGCTTTCGGGCTTCCTTGGACGACCGCCTTTGTTTGGGGTTGGGGTATTCATGTGTTCGAGGCGTTTAAGTGAGACATCTGGCATTTTCGGCTTTCTGAGCCGTGGTTTAGTGGGACACAAAACCTATACTTGCTCCCCCAACCCCCAAATAACATCCTGCCGTTTCTGAACGATGTTGTGTGGGGTGTCAGGTCACGCAATTGGGCTTTTTTCTTCTCGTCTGCTGAGGACGAGTTTGTTAAGATGATGATATTTGTCATTGTTATAAAAGATTTTTTGCCAATCAAAAGAAAAATAAAAACGCTTTTCGACTACTGTCCTGCTGTTGATAGTTGTTGTATTTTTGTTGAGCGATTACTTGTCTGTAACCTATTGATATAATATCTTTTATTATAAATCTTCATCGAATCAACAAATCAACAACGCAATGGTTCCAAGAAATCCCGTTGGACGGTGTAGTACCTACCAGTTCGTTGAACAGCCATATAGTTTGTGGCATTGGTATAGTCGATGTTGTAGGTCGTATAACGGTAGGCATTGGCGGCTGGTTGCTCAATCTTAACATGTGTGTTCAACAGGAGTGCATGAATATCATTGGGACAGAAACAGTATTGTGTCAGGTTGTTCCGTTCCATCACATCCAGACAAAGTTCCACCATATCCAGTTCGGCACGTGGTCGGTTGTGGCGAATGATGTTGTCAAGAGCATCCGTATGGATAAGCGCAGGATTGAACCACATTCGGCTTTCTTTTTTCGTTGACAACACTCTTTCGTGTTTCAAGTGGAACAGGAAGTGAGGAACCTCTGCTTCAAGATGTCGCAGGAAATCAGGGTCATCATTTTCCAACGGCTCCACCTTACGAACCCAATAGCGGATTTCCTCCGGCTCAATAATGACAGGAAAAGACTCATTGTTGGAACACAACACGAACTTGGCAAAGAACTGAACCTCGTTTCTGTCCTTTCCTTTGGCTTCCATCTTATAGGTAAGAGCTGTACTCAGGTTCTTCAGT